>CALMND010000228.1 GCA_937868565.1 uncultured Bacteroidota bacterium
TCTATAAATAGATTAATTTTATATTATCTAAAAATATTTTTGGACTTTGGATGTCTGCTTGTTTTAATAATCTAAAGTAAACTTTGTATTTACTTGAGTAAACTCCATCACTTACAGCATTTCCAAGCTGAACATATATTTTATTCCAGTTTTCTTGTGGATTAATCATTATTGCTTGCTTTAGTTTTGTATCTTCACCTATAAGGCCTAAATCAAAAACCGAATTTCCTTTGTAGTTTAACTCAAGGTAAACCTTCTCCGACCCCCTCGGTAAACTAAAGCCAGAGCCGGTAGATTCAACCTGAGCAATAGAGCTACTGTTCGCGGACGAAAGACCCAATTCATAAGATTTGCCCTCAAAGCTATTAGCGCTGGTAGTTATTCCGCCCACTGTGTCTGAAATTAACGATTTTGTGAGGCTAAAGCCCGCTTCGTCAAAATTCTCCTTCCAAACGAAATGAGTTGTGGCGTTATATTTAAATGAAAAAGAGCGATTAATTGTTTTACCGGTTTCTACCAATGTGTCAAATTCTACTAAGTCGTAAAACGACCAGGGGATACGTGTATCAGCGATTCCGTTATTTTTTATTCCTGCAAAAATTTGAATTTTGGCTGTCTTGTTTTTGGTAACAATGGGCATTAAATTTCCCAGTGGATAAACGGCTTGAAATTGGCCATTTACATAGAGCCATAAGTCGGTTATTTTATGACTGGAACTACCCTCGGTAGCTGTATTACTGGCCACACTAATAGGCCCGGCTTTTATAAAAAACGCAGCGTCAGAGGGACCATACTTTTTGCAAGAGCCACACAATAAAACGCAAACCAATAGGGCAAAAAGTAGAAATAGTCTCATACTCAACAGTAAATCTTTATGCCGTAATTCAAAAAGTGTCAAAAATAGTAAGAAGATTTAAAACTCAAACTTTTTTATTTGCGATTTTTAAAACTGTGGCAAAAGTCGCAATACCACGCATTTGCCGTAAATATCTTAAAGCTATTTCTGATTTGTGCGATTTTTTGAATCAACGTACCTGAGCAACGTAATTAATCATTCGTTTATTGTGTATGTTCAACAAATTTAATTAACAAAAATTTTGAAGGGAGGCTTTGATCGGCAGCCTTTGTTATAACTAGTTGATTTATAGACTTTAATAATCAGATGTTTACTCCCTGCCTGTCTTCTACCACTTTATTTGCTAACCGCCGTATACATCAACGTGTTTTAAAGCGGCACTGTTAGTAATTCAATTTTTATTGTTTAAATCCTTCGAATATTCCATTTAGTTTTAAGAACTACAAAAATTTACCGTGTTTTATAAAGTTTCAAAAGAAGACGAATATCTGTTTCAGGGGAAAAGAAGGCGCTTGGTTGAGCAACTTAAAATAAAAGGAATTAAAGATAAAAATGTTCTGACGGCAATTGAAAAAATCCCGAGGCATTTGTTTTTCGACAACAGTGCGGGAAGGCCTGCTTTGCTGGATCATGCCTATAGTGACAAAGCACTTCCCATTGGTTCCGGACAAACCATTTCGCATCCGTATACGGTTGCCTTTCAAACCGAGCAATTGGAAATTAAGCAGGGCGAAAAGGTTCTTGAAATTGGTACGGGATGCGGTTACCAAACCGCGGTGTTAATCGAAATGGGCGCTAAGGTATATAGTATTGAACGGCAAAAAA
>CALMND010000229.1 GCA_937868565.1 uncultured Bacteroidota bacterium
TGAATGGAAAGTTCCTTATCCAAATGCATTAGGACTGTTGGTTCTGTTTGAAGTGAAGCCAGTTTAGAAATTTCTGCTTCAATATTAGCTTGCGGAACTTCCGTACTATTTACGTAATACTTTTTATCCTTGGTAATGGCAACGTGTATTGGCTTTTTATTATTCTCAACAGTAACGTTGGAGTTGGCTTTAGGCAAGTTCACTTTAATAGAATTAGGACTTACCATAGTGGAAAGAATCAGGAAAAACAATAAAAGGAAAAACATGATGTCGTTTAACGAATCTGTACTAACTTCTGATTCTCTGTGTTTTTTTCTTAAAGCCATGTTTTAATTCTTAAATCTTATTTCTAATCCAGATAACTATTGGAACTTAATTCACCTATCACTTGGACGGTTCGTTCAGCATATCCATAAATTTTATTTGCGCATCTTCCATTCTGTGCGCCAGTTTGTCAATACGTGCGTTTAACCAATGGTAGCAAACAAACGCTAATACACCCACCACTAATCCGCCAGCGGAAGTTACCATCTTTTGATATAATCCTTTTGATATAACTTCAATTTCCACTGTCTTTGCCAACGAGATATCATAGAAAATGGTGATAACTCCAATTATTGTCCCAATGAAACCAAACATAGGCGCTATTCGTCCAATGATATTTAAAACATTCAGATTCTTTTCTAATTTTCCAATTTCGTTAGTCCCGCTTTTATCCATAGCCGTTCTTATTTCCGCTGTTGGCTGACCTATGCGTGCTACACCCTGCTCAATCATAGTGCTTTCTGGTGTGTTCATATTTCGGCACATAGTAATGGCATTGGCTATGTTACCACTGTGAATCATTTCTTTTAAGCTGGCAATGAGATTATCGTTTCTCTTCGAAGCCTTACCAATAACTAATAAACGCTCTACTAAAATATAGATGGATACTATAAGTAAAATGGCCAGGGGCAGCATAATGGGGCCACCTTTCATAATCATCTGAATAAGCGAAATTTTAGTTTCGGTTATTTCGGGTGCGCCACCGACTGTTTGTATACCTGTGGTAACGGCGTTATTAAGAGAATCAGAGGCGTTTGTTGCCAGGCTTGCTACAGAGGCTCCCGTTTGTAAAATAAAATTTACCATTGTTTAAATTGTTTAGGTACGAATTTAGGTCTTTAAAAAGCTGGTAATTTTTATGCATGAAATGATTTTAAACAGTGCTTTGTTTATTATAATGAGTTATCAAGGGAAAGATACGGCAGGTTTTATCTTAATCCCCGATTAACTATGATTATTACCCAGCTTTGCACGATGATTTTTGCGTAATACTTAAAAAACAACTGCAAAGATAAAACTGAGCTGTTTAATTAGAGAATTTATCACATAAAAGTATAAAAAGCCAAATTTGTAGCGTGCTTGTGGGAACGTTATTAGAGATTAATTAAAAAAACAGTTGTACCTTTTTATTCACTTTACGCTAAACAAAAACTAATGTCAGCAAACTAGTTCCTCAACTTTTGATTAGAAATGATTTGCTTATTAAATTCATTTTTAAGCAAAGTTACTTGCGATTTTTTTATTCCAAAAAGATTTAAGGGCTCCAATTCATCATCCATATAGGTGATGTAATACCTTCCTTTTTTTCCTTCGCTCAATTTTTTTAAATCAACAAAGTAAACTTGTTTGTTCTTAAATAACGAATGTTTCACTTCAAGTCTATCTTCAAATAAAATAGCAAAAGGATTGAGAATGAACCATAATGTTTGGAATGCCATTGCACCAGCTGGTATCATGAGTAAAAAACCCCAGGGATTAAAATTTTTAAAAAGACTATACGTAAAATATACCAACACGCAGGTTGCTAACACGAACAAACCAAGTAAAACAGGGTCTCTATCCAGCTGTAGTATCGGCTTTTCTTCTCTCTCGAGGTTTTTCACAATGCGAAGTTAGTAATTATATTAGCCGTAACGCATTACAGAGGCGTTAAATTTCTAAACTTGTTAAATTGAGAACCGAGACCTTTTGATTTGAAGAATTTTTTTTTATATTGTAACGTTTAGCAGATAAAAACGTTTAAGGATTATAACTAATTAAATAAACAACATGATGAGTTTAGTTAAAAAGAGTGCTCTTTTATCGATTTTATTAACCGTAACGGTTGGCATGACGGCGCAAACACCAAGTGTTGAAAATCCAATAGCAGATATGCTAGATAGTCTGTCCAGCCAAAAAATGTTTGGAACTGCTTTTTCTAAACCCATATTTCCAAAAAACAATAAATACAAATTCACTGTGGACAGTGTTCCTGTATACGACGATTATACCTACCAGGCACGTCTCGCAAAACTGGATGCGGTTTCTCCATTTGATTTAGTGTATAACGAACATGTTAAGGGGTTTATAAACCTTTATGCGGTTCGTAAACGCGAGAGTGTTAGCAGAATGATGGGTGTGGCTCAGCTCTACTATCCGATGTTTGAAGAGGTTATGGATAAATACAATATCCCGCTAGAGTTAAAACATTTGGCGGTAATAGAAAGTGCTTTAATTCCATATGCCCGTTCTAAGGCTGGTGCTATGGGGCTTTGGCAGTTTATGTATCCTACTGGTAAAATGTATGGTTTAAATGTTTCTTCCTACATTGATCAGCGTTGCGACCCATACAAGGCTACTGTGGCAGCCGCAGTGTATTTAAAAAGTCTTTACAACATGTTTGGTGATTGGCAAATGGTTTTGGCAGCCTATAATGCAGGCCCTGGAACAATCAGTAAAGCCATAAGAAGAAGTGGTGGCAAAAAAACATATTGGGAAATAAGGCCTTATCTGCCCTTGGAGACACAGGGATATGTACCCGCTTTTATCGCTGCCAACTACATAATGACTCATGGTCCGGAACACAATATTTACCCTGCTTTACCACGTAAGACGTATTTTGAAGTTGACACAGTTGTTGTGAAGGAACAAATGTCTTTTGATCAAATTTCGCAAGCGCTGGAAATATCGACTGAAGAGGTGCTTTACTTTAATCCTCAATACCGTAAGAATTTAATTCCAGCAGGTGGAAACGCCATTTGTCTGCCAAAAAATAAAATTGCTTTTTTTCTCAACAACGAAGCAGCTATATACGACGCAATAAGGGCTCAACAAGCGGAAACCGAGCAGTACGAAATTGTAGAAGTTAAAAGAGTTCACACCGTTAGAGGTGGCGAAAAATTAAGCGCGATTGCAAGGAAATACAGTGTTACAGTGGACGATCTTAAAATGTGGAATTACATTGGTAAAAAAGGCATACGTGCCGGAAAAAAATTAACGGTGTATGTAAAACAACAAAAGAGTATTCCAGCAACTAAACTCGAAATTAAAACGGAACAGAATCTTGCGTCGACAATTGATCCAGAAAACAAACAATTAGCAGAGAATGGTAACTCACAAGACCGAGGGTATATTTATCACACGGTAAAAAAAGGAGAATCTCTATACGGCCTGGCGTATAAATATAACGTTACCACTACTGATATTATGGAATTAAATGGTTTGTCTGAAAAGACCCTTCATTGCGGACAATCAATTAAGGTGAAATTAAAAGGAGAGTAAAAACTTTATTCGCTGCAGATTTATGAAGTTACGTTGACTGCATTTTGTCGTTTAATTGATTCTCTTTTTTATATGAATACCTTGCCTCGCTTAACTTTCAATTTAAAACAAGATGTTTTTGTTTTAGTTTCTTTGTTTAGTTTGATGGAAAATGGCAATATATCCAAAGCATAAAACACTATCGGTCTTTGTTCCTATTCAGAAATAAGCTGGAGCAGATTGTCGTTAACAACCAGTGTCTTATTTCATTTTCATTATTTGCCTGTTACTTTAATCTTTCTTTGTAAATTGTCGTCATCTTTTGCAAAAAATGCAAAACAAATTATTTTATTTGCATAACGTGATAAAAAACTGTTTCGTTCCTCTGTTACATTTGAGAAAAATTTAAGACATGACTATCAAATTTTACATCTTTATTTTAATGTTTTTTGCTTACAACATGTTAGCTCAAATAACCCAAACGGTCAAAGGCAAAGTAACCGATAAAGAAACGGGTATTGGTTTACCGGGTGCCATTGTTCAATTACGGTCCAGCGGACTCAACATTGTAGCAACGGCTGATAATAACGGTTTTTATAAACTGAAAGAAGTACCAGTTGGTCGGCAATCCTTTTTATATAGCTATACCGGTTATAAGTCAATTCCCGTAACCGATGTAATTATAACTTCCGGCAAGGAAATGGTTTTGAATATTGACATGGAAGAAAGTACGATTCAAATAGCGGAAGTAGAAATTAAAGCGTCAGCTGATACGGATGTAGTAAATACTATGCAAAGTGTTAATATGAAATCATTTAGTATTGAGGAAACAGAGCGATATGCAGGAAGCAGGCAAGACCCGGCCCGCATGGCGCAAAACTTTGCAGGAGTGCAGGGAACAAATGATTCGAGGAATGATATTGTAATAAGGGGAAACAGCCCAGCAGGTTTATTATGGAGAATGGAGGACATAGATATTCCCAACCCTAATCATTTCGCGGTTGCCGGTTCGGCGGGTGGACCTCAAAGCATTATTAATAATAAATATTTAGCAAATAGCGAATTTTACACTGGCGCATTTCCAGCCAATTATGGAAATGCGTTAGGTGGCGTTTTTGATTTAAAGATGCGAAACGGCAACAGCGAAAAACACGAAAGAACTTTTCAACTTGGCCTATTGGGAACGGAAATGGCACTTGAAGGACCTCTGAGTAAAAAAAGTGGAGCCAGTTATTTGGTTTCTTACCGTTACTCCACCCTTGCATTGTTTGGCAGTGCGGGCATTAACTTGGGAACAAGCGCTATACCCAAGTACCAGGACATGGCTGTGCGACTCAATTTTCCTACAAAAAAAGCAGGGGTGTTTAGTTTCAGTAGCATCGGTGGCCTCAGCGATATCAGCATTGTACTTAGCAAAATTAAAGAAAGACCTAAAGAACTATATGGCGACCAAAACCGTGACCAATATTTTGCAACCAACATGGGAGTCGGAATTTTAAATCATGTTTATGCACTTAACAGCAGAACGGTTATGAAAACCAGTTTAGCTTATGGTTCGCAGAGCATCGCCTCCGACCATTTTATAGTTATACGGGACAAAAATTTTAAACCAAACGCGGTTTTGCCCCAAATTTTAGATTATACTTTTCTTGAAAACAAAACAACTTTGGCATGGTACGTAAAATCCAAATTAAATGCGAAAAACAGTATGAAGGCCGGATTTTTTGTGAACCGAATTGACGTTAATTATAAAGACGGCATTAAAATAATTTCAGCGTTTGATACCATCCCAGACTCAATAAACAAAATTTCTTATAAGACTCGCACCAATGCTAAAACAGATTTCTATCTCATTCAACCTTACATCACCTACGTGCACAAGTTTAGTGAAAAACTAAGTTCAAATCTGGGCTTATTTTCTCAGTTTTTGACTTTGAATAACCGATACGTAGTCGAGCCCCGCGCGAGCGTTAGATATCAGTTTTCTAACCGACAGCAACTAAGTTTGGCATATGGCCTGCATAGCCAAATGCAGGCTACTTATCTCTATTTTGCGATATCAGACACTGTTTTAGATAATGGCGTTTTAACACCCAATACCAGCAAAAAACTAACGAATAAAAATCTGGATTTTAGCAAGAGTCAGCACCTTGTTTTAGGTTATGATTATTTTGCAACCAAGTTTTTAAAAATTAAAACAGAGTTAGATAGTTGTCGACACTACTTTGCCGAGCATCAC
>CALMND010000230.1 GCA_937868565.1 uncultured Bacteroidota bacterium
CAAATTTTGCTGAAGGCAAAGCCATGGACCTTATGCAAACAGCCACCTTAAACGGTTTCAACACCCGCATTAGTGGAAGCACCGCAGATTACAGTAAAACGGCCGACAGCGCTGTAGTTGTTATCACCAGTGGTATTCCGCGTAAACCGGGCATGACGCGTGAAGAATTAATTGGAATTAATGCCGGCATTGTAAAAGATGTAACGGCTAACATTTTAAAATACTCGCCAAACGCAATTATTATTGTGGTGAGTAATCCTATGGATACTATGACCTATCTGGCTTTGAAAGATAGTAAACTACCAAAAAACAGAATCATTGGTATGGGTGGAATTTTAGACAGTGCCCGTTTTAAATATTATTTATCAGCCGCATTAAATGCGCCAGCGAGCGACGTAAGTGCCGTGGTAATTGGCGGGCATGGTGACACGACAATGATTCCGTTGACACGTTTAGCATCTAATACGGGAGTTCCTGTTTCACAATTTATAGATGCGGAAGCACTTAAAAAAGTAGCAGCAGATACCATGGTTGGTGGAGCCACCTTAACAGGGATGCTTGGAACTAGCGCTTGGTACGCACCTGGAGCCGCAGTAGCCGCATTGGTTAACAGCATTATTAACGATCAGAAAAAGTTATTCCCTTGCTGTGTTTATTTAGACGGAGAATATGGGCAAAAAGATATTTGTCTTGGAGTACCCGTTGTTATTGGCAAAAATGGCTGGGAAAAAATTATTGACTATAAGTTAAATGCTGAAGAACAAGCCGCCTTTGCAAAAAGTGCCGATGCCGTTCGCAACATGAATAATGTGTTGAGCGAAATGAAAGCGATTTAATTTTTTAATACTCAGAAGAACCCGTTTCAAGTTTTGGAACGGGTTTTTTGTTTTAAGTAATAACTACCAGCAATACAAAACGTTTTCCTTATTTTTACAATCAAAGTGAAAAAAACGTTAATCATAATTCTTTTATTTCCTTTTTTGGTAAACGCCCAATATGACCAAATGGCGCGTAATGCTTTTATTAATGGGGATATGCAGGAGGCTTTTGACTACTGGAACATTTCTAAGCCCAACACCACTTTTCACTCCTCGTTTAAACCTTACCTGAGTAGTTCTTTTGCGAATGCTACTGATTCGGCAGTACCGTTTAAATTTTACGCATTTAAAAATTTCTTTTTAAGTAAAATGTTAAACGAAAGTCCGCAAAAAAGAATTTGGTACAATCTGCAGGCTCACCCCATATTGGATGCGGAAGCAGGTTATGATATGCTATTACAAAAACCAATAACATCTCTTGCAGGAGGAACTCATATTAAAGCCAATATCAATAATGACTTCACGTTTGCTGCAACAGTATATGGAGGAAAAAGCCTCTTCCCGTTTTTTATTGATACCACTTTATTCAAACAAAAAATTATTCCCGAAAGCGGTCAGGCCTACGGAAAATTCAAATCAGGATATTCCTTTTTTGATTATACCGGCTACGCATCTTATTCTCCTAACAACAACAAAATTTTTAACTTTCAATTAGGACGCGATAAACACTTTATAGGCGACGGTTACAGAAGCCTTTTACTAAGCGACTTTGCACCGGCTTATCCTTTTTTTAGAATCAACACGAATGTTTGGCGCATACAATACAACGTTTGGTACACCTGGATGTATGATGTGACTACCGCAAATGGTACTAAAAATAATTTCAGAAATAAATTCGGCACCTTCCATTATTTAAGCTACAACATTATTAAAGAATTAAATGTTGGTTTATTTGAAAACGTAGTATGGCGCGGCACAGACACCAATCAGGTGAGAAATTTTGATGTCAATTATTTAAACCCTGTTATTTTTTATCGCCCCGTAGAATATTCTTTAGGCTCGCCCGACAATTCATTCATTGGCTTAAATTTGAACGCAACGGTTTTTAAAAAAATAAAACTTTACGGACAAATTGCGCTTGATGAGTTTTTACTCAAGGAAATCCGCGCCAGAAGAGGTTGGTGGGCCAACAAACAAGGCTGGCAATTAGGAGGAAAGTACATAAATGCTTTTGGAATAAAAGGACTAAAATTGCAAGTAGAGTACAACGAAGTAAGGCCATTTACCTATTCGCATGGTAAAGTAGATCAAAATTACGGACACTATGGCATGCCTTTGGCTCACCCATTAGGAGCTAATTTTAGAGAATTTTTAGGCTTCGTGAATTACCGGAAAAATAATTGGGAGCTAAGTTGGCAAGGCATGAATGTTATAGTTGGTAAAGACACAAGCGGAACGAAATCAAATGTAGGTCAAAACATATTTGCAAGCTACAACACCCGATCTACGGAGTATGGAAATAAAACAACTCAAGGCGTTAAAACCAAAATCCTTCAAAGCAATTTAAAATTCACGTATTATTTGATTCCCGATATGAATATGCGCCTAGAGCTAGGTTATATTCAACGTTCAGAGAAAAACAACCAGGGTTACGAGCTTCAAAACCCATTTTTTTACTTAGGATTTAAAACCAGTTTTTGGAATATTTACCGTGATTTTTAATGAAAAACCGCATATTTTGCTCTTTTTTGGCCGTTTTTGCATAAAAATATAAAGATTTTACCTTAAACGCGAGTTTCAATTCTTAGGAAGCTGCGGTATATTAATATTTTTTGCAAATCAAACTAAAAGCCTATATTTGCAGTCCTTTTTAAAAAAGAGGAATGGGCAAAAGTCAGTATATAATACAGTTTGGCGGCTTGCCGGTTGGAGTACATGACTACCGCTTTGAAATAGGCGAAGCGTTCTTTAAAAACATTGAAAACAGTGAAGTTCAAAATGCCAGAGTGCAAATTGATGCGGCTTTAACTAAACAAAACAATTTGCTTCAAATGCATTTTGATATTAGTGGAACCGTTGGAATAGATTGCGATAGGTGCTTGAAATATTTCGATTTCCCAATTAATGCCAGTGAAAACTTGGTTATCAAACACGGAGATCCGAATGACAGTACTGATGAAATTCTAGTCATCCCTGAAGGGAAAGAGGAATTTGATGTGGCGCATTATCTTTACGAATATGTCACCCTTGCGCTTTCTGCGCGTCGTGTCCCGTGTGAGCTGGATAAGGAAAAGTTTAAATGTGACAATGTTGTGTTGGACAAGTTAAACAATCTCATAATTGATAAAGAAAAAGAAGAAGATCACCAGAATAATCCCATGTGGGAACAATTGAATAAAATAAAATTTAATAAAAATTAAAACTAGAAATCATGCCAAATCCCAAACGAAAATTATCCCGGTCACGTAGAGATTCCCGTCGCTCTACATACAAGGCCCCATCCATGACTATATCTAAGGACTCAACTACCGGTGAGGCTCATTTGATGCATCGCGCACATTGGTTCGAAGGAAAGCTCTACTACAAAGGAAGTGTAGTAATGGAGAAAAAAGCTTAAGACTATTACCAATACATAGGTTTCGGTCTGTTTTATATTTCCGCCACAGTTTGTCAAATAACACAGCTCTACTGTGCAGGTTGTCAAAACTGTGGTTTTTGTTTTGTATCAGTTAGCAGAAATCCTTGGGAGTGGAAATTTGTTAATTTCCTACTTTATTAAAAGTGCATATAACCATTTAAAATTGTATTATTGTAGCTTAGTTAAAACTTTACTAATTCAAATATGAAGATTGGCTTTGATATTTTAGGTGGAGATTTTGCACCACTGAATTGTCTGGAAGGTGTTGTGATGGCCTCGAAAGAATTGCCTAAAGATGTAAAACTTGTCTTAATTGGGGATAGTGACATGGCTAAGGACTACTTCTTAAAAAACGGAGTCGATTCCGAACAATTTGAATATGTTCACACCACCGAAGTAATAGATATGGGAGAGGCGCCAACCAAAGCTTTTTCTCAGAAGCCTAACAGCAGCATCTTTGTGGGCTTCAAGTTACTAAAAGAAAAGAAAATAGACGTTTTTGCAAGTTCAGGAAACACCGGCGCTATGCTTGTTGGCTCTATGTTCACAGTTAAAGCCATTCCAGGGGTTATCCGCCCATGTATAACCACCATTTTACCAAAAGAAAATGGGGGATTTGGTTTACTGCTTGATGTTGGCACAAATGCGGATTGTAAGCCAGATGTGTTATACCAGTTTGGTATTTTAGGTTCGATATGTGCGACAGAAGTATACAAAATCAAGAAACCAAAAGTAGGTTTGTTGAATATTGGTGAAGAGCCAGAAAAGGGAAATTTGGTTGCACAGGCAGCCTATGCGCTGATGAAGGATTCTAAAGATTTTAATTTTGTTGGAAATGTAGAAGGCAGAGAAGTTTTTTCGGGGAAAGCAGACGTGATTGTTTGCGAAGGTTTTGTTGGAAACATACTTTTAAAAACGGCAGAAGCATTTTATGACGTTATCAAGAGCCGTAACCGTAGCGACGAATATTTTGACAAATTTAATTACGAATTGTATGGAGGAACTCCTGTTTTAGGAATTAACTCAAACGTTTTAATTGGGCATGGAATTTCAAGCGCCTTAGCTTTTAAAAACATGTTAGTTTTGGCAAAAGATGTAGTGGATGCTAAACTGAACGATAAAATAACACGATTTTTTCAATAATGATAAGAGCCGCTATCACAGCAGTTGCAGGTTTTTTACCCGAAAACATAGTAACTAATTTTGATTTAGAAAAAATAATCGAAACAAGTGATGAGTGGATTACTTCCCGCACTGGAATAAAGCAGCGCCACTTAGAAAACAATCCCAAGCGCGCTACTTCCGATATGGGTGTGGAAGCCGTAAAAATGCTGTGCAAGAAACGTGGCATTAGTCCGGAAGAAATTGATTTATTGATTTGTGGTACCGTTACCCCCGATTTTGTTTTTCCTTCAACGTCCAATTTGATTTGCGCAAAACTGGGAGCAAAAAACGCATGGGGATACGACCTGAGCGCAGCATGTTCTGGATTTATTTATGGACTTACAACCGGCGCTCAATTTATTGAAACTGGTCGTTACAAAAAAGTTGTCGTTGTTGGAGCCGATATGATGAGCCGCATCATAGACTATACCGATAGAACTACCTGTGTCATATTTGGCGATGGAGCCGGAGCAGTCCTTTTAGAACCAACCGCCGAAGATGTCGGCGTAATGGATTTTATTTTGCACGCCGATGGAAATGGAGTTAATTACTTGCACATGAAAGCGGGCGGTTCCCTAAATCCGTCAAGTCATGAAACAGTGGATAATAAAATGCATTATGTTCATCAGGAAGGGCAGGCTGTTTTTAAACACGCGGTCTATAATATGGCAGAGGTAAGTGCTAGAATAATGGAGAGAAATAACCTAAAGGCGATTGACGTCACTTGGCTTGCAGCTCATCAGGCCAATAAGAGGATTATCGACGCTACCTCTCAACGAATGGGCATCGGGCCTGAAAAGGTGATGATGAATATTGAACGCTATGGTAACACAACTGCTGGGACAATACCGCTGCTTTTGTGGGATTACGAAAAGCAACTTAAAAAAGGGGACACCGTGATTCTTTCAGCATTTGGCGGTGGTTTTACTTGGGGTGCGGTTTATTTGAAATGGGCTTACGATGGGAGCAAAACCGGAAAATAATTTTTAGAGAACTCCCGTAATTTGCGTTGAAACATAAAGAACGGAGTTAAAACGCAAAAATTTAACACTCTTGGTCTTCGATCGAATCAATTAAGACTTAAATTTGTTTCAATCAATTTCACAAAATGAAAAATAAAAGCTCAGTTTTAATTGTGTTGTTATTAGTATGTGCTGGACTGCTCGCATTCATAAACAACCCG
>CALMND010000231.1 GCA_937868565.1 uncultured Bacteroidota bacterium
TTTGATAATGTTGGTCGTAATCAATTATTGACTCGTCGAAATTAGCGCTGAAAATAAACCCATTATCCTGAGATTGAGCAAGAACAACGTTTATTTTTTTTGCCGCCTTTGCTTCCTCGCTTGTAGGATATACTTTGTTCTGAATGAGAGGTACACCCACCTGTTCGTAGATGATTTGTGTATTCGTATTTCCAGTTAAAGGACATTTAATCATAAAGAAATAGTATTTAATTTTTTGTTCGATCCCCAAAACTTCATGGGCTCATAATCCGTATAGGGGTAATAGCCCAGATTAAGTTGTATGTTTTTATTTTTTGTTTTCAAATAGCTTTGCACGAGTTCAATTATCTTAATAGGGTTGTTACTACAACAGTTAACAATTCCGTCAGTTTTTGTTTGCAAGGCTAATTTAATAATATTCTGTGAAACTTCTGTAACCGGAAGATAATCTCTTACTTGTTCACCTAAGCTCATGTTAAAAACCGTTTCGTTCGAGTCTATGGCCTTTTGAAGTTGCGATAAAATCGATTTTGGACTCTGACCTGCGCCGTGCAGGTAGAATATTCTCATCCATTTTAAGCTGAAAGAAAATTCATTTTTTAAATTTTGCAAAAATAACCTCAAGTTATTTTTAGCAATAGGATAGGCAATTGTTGGAACCGAGGGCATATCTTCATGCAATTCACCTTCTGCCATACCGTATTCTAAACAAGTGCCACAAACGGTTACGTCTTTTAGGCCGTTGCTAATCAAATTTTCGAGAAATACCTTCTGTTTTGGCAGTTCTTCTATAACATGAGATTCGTTCTTAAAATTATTTAGGCCTGCCCAAGCCAAATGTATAAGAATATCTGGCTTAAAAAATTTATCAAAGAGATTTTCTATGTTATTAGAATGAATATCATGCTCAACATAAGTTGTTTTTTCAAACCACTCTTTTTCTCTGGCTTTGCTGAGGTCAGAAGAACTTGTGATAACATCTATATTTCTATTAAGCAATTCGTTTACCACATAATTGCCTATAAACCCGGTTGCACCGGTTACAAGCACCTTCATGAGATAATTTCGAGTTTTGGAACCGGAACCACAAATTTGCCGTTCCATTCTTTAACATAGCTGAGTTGTTTAACAATTTCGTCCTTAATATTCCATGGAAGAATAAGAATGTAGTCCGGTTTCTCCTCCCTAATCATACTCTCAGTAACAATGGGTATGTGGCTGGCGGGCATATACTTATTTTGTTTGTGTGGATTGGCATCCACAACAAATTTTATCATGTCTTTTTTTACACCGCAATAATTCAATAAGGTATTTCCTTTAGCGGCAGCACCATAAGCGGCAACTAACTTACCTTCTTTTTTTTGCAACAAAAGAAATTCCAGTAGATTATTTTTAATGGTTTCTACTTTTGCCTGAAAATTTGTATAGTAATCCAAGCTTAGCATACCTGCATCCACTTCTTTCCTTAGCATGGACGCCACATTTTTTTCTATAGATTTTGATGCATCTTCCTTATGTTTAGCGAATATTCGCAAGGAGCCCCCATGGGTCGGCACCTCCTCCACATCAAACATTTGCAAGCCCTGAGCTTCAAAAATCTTGCTCACTGTTGTAAACGAAAGATAGGAAAAGTGTTCGTGATAAATGGTGTCGAATTGATTGTTTAGAACTAGTTGAAGAAGGTGTGGAAATTCCATAGTAACAACTCCATTTGGTTTAAGAATAACTTTCATCCCACCAACAAAATCGTTAATATCCGGAACGTGAGCCAATACGTTATTGCCCAGTAATAAGTCTGCTTGTTTGCCCTCTGAAACCAGTTTTTTTGCCAGGTTCACACCGAAAAAATCAACAACAGATGGAATGCCTTTTTTAATGGCAACTGCCGCAGTATTTGCCGTGGGTTCAACGCCAAGCACCGGCACACCTTTTTCCTTAAAATACTGCAATAAGTAACCGTCGTTTGACGCCACCTCCACTACCAAAGAGTGTTGATTGAACCCGAATCTACCGGCCATCATATCTACATACTTTTTACAATGAGCCAGCCAACTAGTGGAGAAGGAAGAGAAGTAGGCGTAATCTTGATTGAAGATGTCTGAAGATTTTTTGTATTCATCCACTTGTACTAAAAAGCACTTTTCACAAACCATTACTTTTAATGGAAAAAAAACTTCTGGTTCATTTAGTTGTTCTGCCGTTAAATAGGAATTAGAGGCAGGGCTATTTACCAAATCTGCGAATTCTGTTTTTACTGGATTATTGCAAAAGCGACATGTCATAATTAGATTCCTTTGAAGTTTTTATCAATTAATGGGTGATTTTTATCTCTGTCAGAAATTATCGTGACAATTGAGGGCCATTTTAAACTTAGAGCTGGGTCATCGTAACGCAACCCTTGCTCAGAATTGGGAACATAAAACTCAGAGTGATGATACAATAGTTGTGTGTCATCTTGTAAGGTTTGAAATCCATGCGCGAAACCTTCGGGCACATAAATCATTTTTTTATTATCCTCTGTCAGTTCCACAGCAAAATGTTTTAAAAATGTAGGCGAATTTGTACGAATGTCCACAATAATATCCATCACCGCCCCTTTCACACAGCGTATCAGCTTTATTTCTTTGTAGGGAGGAGTTTGGAAATGCATACCTCTAATAGTTCCTTTTTTTGTATTCCAGGATTGGTTCAATTGTACAAACTCTTTGTGATGGCCTATTTGCGCGAGTTCATTTTTACAAAACGTTCTTGCAAAACTTCCTCGTTCATCAGATAGTAGATTCAATTCAATTATGTAAACCCCTGCCAGAGGTTGTTCAATAAACTTCATTTTTGCAGGTAATCTTTTATTTGACCAAAAGTAAATTCTGTTTTTTTATCATTTGGCTGTTTATACCAGTTGATAGTCCATTCAATAGCTTCTTGGGCCGTTAATTTCGGTATCCAATTGAGTTCACGTCCGGCAAGGGAAATGTCCAGTTTAAGTAAACTGGCCTCGTGATGCTGTCCTGGCGAAGATGCGTCATTCCAATTACCGTTACCCCATATTTTTATTGCGGTTTCTACCAATTCTCTTACCGTGAGATGGTCGTTGGGTTGAGGGCCAAAATTGTAAGCTTTTGAATGATTCAGAGCGTTGGACTGAAGTAAAGCTCCAAGTGTTAAATAACCGCCAATTGGCTCTAAAACATGTTGCCAAGGACGCACAGAGCCGGGATTGCGAACATCAATGGTTTTGTTTGTTCGTAATGACCGTATAATGTCCGGGATAATTCTATCTTCACTCCAGTCGCCTCCTCCAATTACATTACCTGCTCTTGCACTCGTTAAAGCTTTTTTATGTTGTGAGTAGGTGCTCGTATTAAAAAAGGAATTCCGGAATGAATCTATCACCAGTTCAGCGCAGGCCTTGCTGGCGCTATAGGGGTCGTAACCGCCCAGAGTGTCTTCTTCTTTATATAAAATGTTTTGCTCTTTGTTGTGATAAACTTTATCTGTAGTAATGGCAACAATGGTACATTTACTCTCTAAATGAGAAGCTGCTTCCAAAACATTAGCAGTTCCCGTAACATTCACATCAAATGTTTCAGATGGTATATTGTAAGAACGCCTAACCAACGGTTGTGCTGCAAGGTGAAAAATGAAATCTGGTTTAAAGTCTGAAATCTCTTTGTCTAAAAAATGTCTATCTCTGATATCTGCAATTACGGACTTGAATATTTTTTTTGGTTCAAGATAAGAGTACAGACTGTTTGCATACTCAGGTGCAAGTGAGTAGCCTTTGATTTCTGCTCCAAGCAAATGAAGCCAGGAAGCCAGCCACGAACCCTTAAATCCGGTGTGCCCGGTTAAAAAAACCTTTTTTCCTTTGTAATGATTTTCAAGCTGATTAAGGCTTACCATACTTTCCAGGGTGCATTGTTGTTTTCCCAAAGTTCTTCCAATTCAATTTTATCGCGCATGGCATCCATGCATTTCCAAAAACCTTTGTGTCTGTATGCAGCCAATTGACCATCGTTGGCTATTTCTATCAACGGTTTTTTTTCCCACTGTACCTCTTCCACATCTCCCTTGAGGTAGTCAAATATTTTAGGTTCGAGAATGAAAAAACCGCCGTTAATCCAAACCCCGTCGCCTTCTGGCTTTTCCTGAAATTTTGTGACAATTCCTTTGTCATTGGTTTCTATATTTCCAAATCTCCCAGGTAACTGAATTGAAGTGAGTGTTGCTAATTTTGCACTGGTTTTATGAAACTTAACAAGTTCGGGAATATTGATATCTGCAACACCATCTCCATAGGTTAGCATAAACGTTTCGTTTTTTACGTATTTTTCAATTTTTTTAATCCTGCCAGCTGTATTGGTTTCTAGTCCGGTATCTACTAATGTAACCTTGAAGGATTAACTATTAGTATAATGCACATCAACCACGTTTTTTTCAAGTTCGACCGTAACATCGGAATTATAAAGAAAATAATTGATAAAATACTCTTTAAGCAAATGGCCTTTATAACCAAGACAAACAACAAACTCGTTGTACCCGTGTTGGGCATATATTTTCATTATGTGCCAAATAATTGGTTTGCCACCAATTTCAATCATGGGTTTTGGTTTTATCACCGTTTCTTCAGAAATACGAGTCCCCAAACCACCCGCTAGTATCACAACTTTCATGGAAAATCAGAAATTTTAGAAGTACGAATTTAGAGTTTTTTTTTAATTTAATTCGGTTTCATTTAAAAAATAATGAAGTATATTAGCCTCTTAATTTGATGAATAATAAAGTATCAATACTGGTTCCTGTTTATAATTCTGCCGCTTTTGTGGATAAGCTTTTACTGGCCATTGACACGCAATGTAAAATTTCTAAATGGAATTTAGAACTTATTCTCGTTGACGACGGTAGTCGCGATAATAGCTTTGGAAAGATAGAGGAACTTGCGCTGCGGTACCCTTATATTAAAGGCCTTAAACTCTCCAAGAATTTTGGGCATCAGATTGCGGTCAAAACAGCTTTGACTCATTGCACGGGCGATTATGTGGCGATTATAGACGACGATTTGCAAGATCCACCCTCGCTTTTACCGTCTTTTTTTGAATACCTTGACAAGGGTTATGATGTAGCTTATGGAGTGCGTAAAAAAAGGAAAGAATCGCTTATAAAAAGGATAAGTTACAGTGCTTTTTATCGCATATTAAAGGGTATGAGTGATATCCATATCCCGATTGACAGTGGTGATTTTTGTGTGATGAAAAAGCATGTAGTTGAGAACATGCTTAAATTACAGGAACAGAATCCGTTCTTAAGAGGAATTAGGGCCTGGGTAGGATTTAAACAAATCGGAGTAGAATATGAAAGGTCGGCTCGCTTGCAGGGGGAATCAGGTTATACGCTAAAAAAATTATTAAAAATTGCTTTGGACGGAATTTTTTCGTTTTCAAGTGCACCCATTAGACTAATTACAATTTTAGGTGTTGTTGGTTTCGCGTTTGCCACCATCTATTCGATTGCGACAATTTATGGGTACTTTTTTTATGGGATAGAAACCAAAGGTTTCGCCACTTTGGCTATTTTAATTTCATTTTTTAGTTCTCTTATACTGATCTGTTTGGGACTTATTGGAGAGTATATTGTTAGAATATATGACGAAGTAAGAAATAGGCCTTATGTTGTTATCGAAAAAACAATTAATGTTTAACGTATGAAGAGTGTTGCCTTAATAGGTTCTAATGGGTTTATAGGTCGGCATTTGGTCAGGAGGCTGAAAAGAGAAAAAGATGTTAGTCTTTTTTTGTTCGGCAGGAGTGATTTATCTTTTTTTAAGGAGGAACTGCCATATACGCGAATTAATTTTTATGATCAGGAGTCGCTTAAAAAAAACTTTGAGAAAATTGATTTAGTTTACTATTTGGCATCCGAAACAATACCCTCTACCAGTTGGGAAGATCCATTAATTGAAATGGAAAAAAATCTGAAACCTTTCCTGTTTTTTTTGGAAGCAGTTTCGAAACTCAATATAAAAAAAATTGCCTTCGTTTCAAGCGCCGGAACTATTTATGGTACCACAGAGGGCAAGGTTAATGAGAGTTTTGATAAGAGACCTTTTTCTCCCTATGGAATTGTTAAACTAACCATGGAGAATTTTTTAAGATATTATCAAACAAAATACCAAATACAGTTTGATATTTATAGATTATCTAATGTTTACGGAGAAGGCCAAGACACAAGTAAGGGACTCGGAATTATCAATACATTTATTGAAAAAATCAAAACAGAAAAAAAGGTTACTGTTTTTGGCGATGGCGGCAGCACTAGAAACTATATTTATGTGCAGGATGCCGTCGAGTTTTTGACGCTTTCCCTGTCTTCTATGGATAAATCTGGAACTTACAATGTTTCTTCGGGAGATACATTTAGCATTAATCAGCTGTTAAGTATTCTGAAAAGCACAGTTTCTGAAGATTTTGAAATTGTTTATGAGCCTGGACGGAAAAGTGACAATTCTTTTATTGATTTGGATAATTCAAATCTCGTAAGCAATTTTCCGCAATATAAATTTACAGACATCAGGGAAGGAATTCGGAATACGTATATCTATATTGAGTCGCAAATAAAAAGCAAAATAGGATAAATGTCAAAAAAAAACACGAATAACCCAGCGCTTGCAAATAAGTCTACACAGTCTTTAACTGGTTTTAAATTTGCCGGCAAAACAATTGTTATTTCTAAAGAAGATAAAATTTGTTACCTACTTTTAATGTTGCTGTTGATCATTGCGTACAACATAAGGAGTAACTTTTTTACAATACCCTTTGAGCGCGATGAAGGCATATACGTTTATTTTGGTAATCTCATTCTGGAAGGAAAAATTCCCTATAGGGACTTTATTGAGGCGAAATTTCCTGGAATTTTTTATTTCTATGCATTAATGGTGAAGCTTTTTGGGTACAACCTTCCGGGAATTCATTTCGGGTTTACCTGTTTGAATTTGTTGTCTGCTGTTTTCATTTATTTTGCGTCACGTAATTTATTCTCTCCGATAGCAGGACTAATCTCAACAACCACTTTTTTATTTGTCTCTTTAACGCCTAATTTGAGCGGTTTTACTGTGCAATCAGAACATGGTGTAGCTTTTTTTACGAGTCTCGCATTCCTATTTTATTCCTTAATCAAGCTTTATAACAAATGGGTTTATTATTTCTTAATGGGTTTATGTTTGGGCGCTGCTGTATTAATTAAAACTAATGCCGTTTTTCTGGTTGCTTGGGGCTGTTTAATCCTGTTTTCAGACTTTATTTTTACTAAGGAGTATAAGTTTAAAACGTTCATCTACAACGCTCTTTCTTTTGCCGGTGGCGGAATTTTAATTGTGGGCTTCCTGTTTTTAGTTATGTATTCTAAGGGTGTTTTTTCAG
>CALMND010000232.1 GCA_937868565.1 uncultured Bacteroidota bacterium
AAGTTTTATCCTCTTTTTGTTAAGGGTCAAATTCAACAATTGTATTTTTGGATTTTTTTCATAACCGAAAACCGATAAACTTTCTTTGTTTCCCCTTTTAATAAGGGTGCGGTTCGCATGTTTGATAATCCAGGCAGTATGCGGATTTGATTGATCCCACGTTCTAACCAGATTTATCATGTAGTCAGGGTTTTCCTTAGAAATGTCATTTAAATGATTCGCAACTGATTTTCGCACATACACTTCGCTATCACATTTAAGTGTTTCCAGAATTGGTTTCGTAACAGCCGGGTTTCTTATTACCTCATCCAACTTAAAAGACCACGGTAATCTTGGTCTACTCCCCTCTGAAGCTAAACGGCGGACATGGTAGTTAGAATCGTTAGACCATTGATACATTGTTTCAATTGTGCTATCAAAATCTACTTTTAGAAATTCACGAATAGCAAACTCTGAAGACCCAAATTGAGTAAAATATCTCAGCGCGTCCAAGGATGTTTCGAAATCCGCAAGACCAAATTGAGAAACGAAGTCAGGGAACACCAAATTTGTGTATCCTGCCTTTGTACGGGTAATAACCTTTCTCAAGATATCTATGTTCTTTGTGTAGTCGCCACTCAAATATTTTTTTAGCAGCTTCGATGTATTCCGCATCCTTTGATTCAGTGATAAATCGTCCAGTTTCATCAAAGCATCCTCTATAAAGTCCTTTGCTTTAAAGCTCCTATCTACCTTAGAAATTTCCGCGGCAAAATGTTCAAAGAATTTTTTATTAAACATTTCTTTAAGTGGCTCCATAATTTCAATTTAACACGAAAGTAGGAATTTGCTCCCACACTATAAATCCGCATTTAAATTTCGTTTTGTAAGTCGAAATGCCGAATTTTACAGTCATGGTAATTTATTTATCGAAGTTAAAACGTTGTATTTTGTTTTTTGCGCTTTCAGGATTCGCAGCTTGCGCGCAGAACTCTGCTTCTGAATCGGTTAAATTACAAAACTCTCCAATCACTCAAACACAGAAAATGAAAGTAGAAATATGGTCGGACGTGATGTGTCCTTTTTGTTACATTGGCAAACGCAAATTTGAAGCGGCGCTTAGTAATTTTAAAAACAAAGAAAACATTGAAATTGTATGGAAGAGCTTTCAATTAAATCCGAGTCTCAAAACCGACCCCTCAAAAAACACCCTACAACACCTATCTGAAAGTAAGGGCTGGACCATGGATTATACGCGTGAAACAGTTGCCTATGTAACGAACATGGCAAAAGAGGTGGGCTTGAGTTATGATTTTGATAAAGCGGTAGTGGCAAACTCGTTTGACGCGCATCGCTTAATCCAAATGGCAAAAAAAACGGGTAAAGGAGATGCTGCGGAAGAACAGTTATTTAAAGCCTATTTTACCGAGGGAAAAAACACAGCTGACCATCCGACGTTAATTGCCCTTGGAAAAGAAATTGGTTTGGATGAAAACGAAGTGAAAAAAATGCTGGCCGGTACTGAGTTTTCAAACGAAGTAGTTAGTGACCTCAGTGAAGCTGAAAAAATCGGTGTAAGTGGTGTTCCATTCTTTGTATTTGACCGAAAGTATGCCGTTTCAGGGGCGCAAGATTCAAAAGTGTTTTTAGATACACTTACAAAAGCCTGGCAAAATTTTCAGGGCGTTAGCAGTCAAAATAAATAAAATCCGGTCAATACGAACAGCTTAAACATTTCGGATTTTCTGCTCCCAGACGTGATTCGTCTAGTCTACTTTGTTTGTGGGAAAAATCGTTTAAAAAAACACAGCTAGCATTTCCTTACAAATAAATTCAGCTGCATTACCATCCCCGTACAATTTTGGAAATTTAAGTTCGGCATTTGACGTCAATTTATCAAAAGCCGATTTAATTCTTTCTTCATTGGCATCCGCAACAATGGCTGCGCCACATTCGACCAATTCTACCCATTCTGTTTCCGGTCTAAGAATGACGCAAGGCTTTTCAAAATAAAAGGCTTCCTTCTGCACACCACCACTATCAGTCATTACCAAGCTACAGTTTTTTTCCAGAGCAATCATCTCTAAAAAAGAAGCAGGTTCTATTATTTTAAAACCATTGTTGGATTGTATGTTCTGAAAATTCTGGGATGTAAGATTAGATTCCAATAGCTTGGCAGTTCTAGGATGCAATGGGAGAACAACTTCCAGATTGTATTTTAAAGAAATATCGTTTAAGGATTTAAATAACGAATTTAATCTCTCGGGTTCATCCGTATTGTTATTGCGGTGAATGGTAGCTAAAATGTAATTGCCCTTTTTTAGATTATGTTTTTGCAAAACTGTAGTTTTACCCTCGGCCACCTTACTGAAGAAAAGACTGTTGTCGTACATTACGTCGCCACAGTGATAAATCTTAGGATTATCCGAAGTAAATGGAGCTTTATTGTCTTTTTTAAATCCTTCTTTTAGCAAATTCTCAAAACCCGTTTTAGTGGGCGAAAACAAAGGGGTGCTCACATGGTCACACATAATGCGGTTAATCTCCTCAGGCATAGTTTTACTATAAGAACGCAAACCAGATTCTATATGGACAACAGGAATGTGAATTTTTGCAGCAGCTACTGCTCCTGCCAGAGTAGAATTAGTATCACCATACAAAACAATGGCATTGGGTTTTTCTTTTAATAGAATTTCTTCTATGCCCACAATCATAGCTGCTGTCTGTTTTCCATGGGTTCCGCTGCCCACATTTAAATTGTAGTCCGGTGCTGGAATTCCCATTTCATCAAAAAATATCTGGCTCATATTGGCGTCATAATGCTGCCCCGTGTGAACCATAATTTCTTTAATTTGTGCATTAAAT
>CALMND010000233.1 GCA_937868565.1 uncultured Bacteroidota bacterium
ACTTTTTCCTCAACAGCACTTACAGGCCATGGTCAGGTTACATTGTTATATACTCAAATTGGAACTTCAGTTACAGCGGTTGCTAACCCTTTTGCCACCTGTAATGGATCTACATCAACACTAACCGCTACAGGTTGTTTAACCTATACTTGGAGCAACGGTTCAAATAGCCCTGTCATTACTGTTAATCCAGGCGTTACCACTACTTATACAATTTCTGGCTCCAATGCATTGGGTTGTATTTCAACTACTGTGTTAACCCTCCCGGTTAGCACAAGTGCCCCGGTGCTTTCTGTTATTAGCAGTACAAATGCCTTGTGTTTAGGAAAAACTGCAACGCTCACCGCCTCAGGCGCGTTAACTTATACCTGGTCTAATGGGGTAACTAACGGAGTTTCTTTCTTACCAGGTGTTACTACGACATACACGGTAAGTGGACAAAACGGTTGTGGTACAACCACAGCAGTAACTACCATTTCAGTTACGCCTTTGGCTTTAGCTGCTGTAGCTTCTCCAACTTCAATTTGTGCGGGCAGCCCGGCAACGCTTAGCGCAGTTTCTCCCGGGACATTATTTACCTGGCAGCCTTTTGCACTTTCTGGCGCAAGCATTGCGGTTAATCCTTCAGTTACGACCATTTATACGGTATCAGTTACAGATGGAACGTGTTCAGGTGTTGCCAATTTAACTTTGGTTGCAAAGCCGGTTCCTACAATTAACATAGCATCAAGTTCTTCGTTGATTTGTCAAGGAGCTTTGGTAACCATGACTGCTTCGGGGGGATTAGGGTATACTTGGACTCCCGGAGGAAGTAATGCATCTAATATTTCTGCAAATCCCTTAAATGCAACGCTTTTTTCGGTGGTAGGTAGCAACTCGCTTGGTTGCACAACGAGTGCCAATCAAATTGTTATTACTAATCCAAGTCCCACTCTCTCAATAGGATCAGATTTTGGAACGATTTGTTTGGGAGCTTCTGCTAATCTGACGGTTAGTGGTGCACCATCTTATGTTTGGAGCAATGGATCTACGTCCACACTTAATTTGGTTAGTCCGCCTAGTGCAATTGTATATAGCGTAATAGGAACTTTTACGACAGGATGTGCCAGTACGGCAACAATTGCTGTAAATGTTTACGCTCCCAACGTTTCTGTATCAGGCAACACTTTAATTTGTAATGGAGGCAGTGCTACGTTATCGGCAACTTCGGCAAATAGTTATAACTGGAATTTTGGCGCTACTGGTTCGGTAGTAGCAGTCAACCCAAATACAACAACCAGCTATACACTTTCGGCTATCTCAAATTCAAACGGGGTAAATTGTACAACGACTAATACTATCCAAGTAGTTGTAAACCCAAATCCCACAATTACGGCCGTTGCAAGCAGAAGCATAATTTGTAGGGGCGAAGCCTCTACGCTTACTGCGGCAGGTGCTCCAAACTTTACTTGGAGCGTTGGAACTTCTTCTGTGAGCGTTAAGATTACGCCAACAATTACAACAACGTATTCTGTGTCCGGCACTGACGCAAATGGTTGCTCGGGTTCAGGTTCAGTTAAAGTTACGGTAAACTCTTGTTTAGGGCTTAATGAAATCAATTTAATCAACGCCCCTATATCTATCTTTCCTAATCCAAGCAATGGCCAATTTACCATTAGTTCGAATGAGGATATGGATTTAGAAATTATAAACGAAGTGGGTCAAAGGGTTAAATTTATTTCGGCCTCAGCTGAATCTCCGACTACTCATGATGTTAAAGACCTTCCTGCCGGTGTTTACTTCATAGTTGGTATAAAGAATCACAAACAAATTAAAGCTAAACTATTAATAACAGATTAATAAATTAAGTTATAAAAAAAATGCCACTTAAATTTTTTAAGTGGCATTTTTTTACAACACTACCGGATTAGTAAAATGATTAATCATTTTCCAAAGCCTCTCAATTTCTTTTTCCATCATCAGATTTTTGTTTTTTAATTCCTGATAAGCTTCTTCTTTCCATTGATTGGAAATTTGCTGTTCGTATATTGAAATTTCCTTGGTGCCATTAGGTAACATTTCGCCTTTACTGTAAAGCAACCACTCAACGGTTGTGCCAAACATATTTGCGATTCTGTATAAAGAGCTTTTATGTGGTTTAACAGTTCTTCCATTTTCAAGATGGAAAATGGCGACATGCGATAAACCGCATCGTTGAGCAAACTCTTTCACTCCCATATTATAGTGATTTCTTAATTCTTTAATTCTTTGGCCAAGTAACTTTTCCATACAACTAGTATAATTGAAGTCCCAACTATATTTGGGTCGTTTAATTTATTTCGAACAATTCAAAAATAATACCAAAGACCTACAAAACTGCCAGCGAATGATTGAAACCCTACTTTGAGTTATTGAACTGAAAAAAGAGTTAAATTTTAATCAACTTTTAATTCAAAGTTGCTACTCCCGTACTTTTGTTTTTATAGAATAAATCAATGACTCGCGTCCAACAGCTCAAACTGATAGAATTTTGACAAGAGATAGGTATTGGAGTAGGGTAGTCCATCTCCAGTGATTCCGACAAATGATAAAGATCATTTCCCAAATATGATTTTTGGCAGGAAGCCTGCTATTTCTCCATTTTATTTTTGTGACAAATAAAAAATATTATGTCTACAATCACTAAAAGTCACGCGCATTCTTCAATGAGTTACTCATCTGAAGTGTCATTCTCAGGGTATCAAAAATTCATTTCGAAATTAGAATTTTCCCATTTCGCTTTGATATCCATGTCCATCTTAGTTGTTAGTTGTATGGGTGGTATTGCCTCCATGTTTGTATTTCAAAACCACGCACCCTTCTGGCAATTTTGCATAGGATTGTCCGTTTCAATGGCCAATTTAATAGCCTGTATTTCTCAAGCTCCTACCAAATGGGTTGTAAATCTTTCGATTGCAGCTATTTTGGTGAACGTTGCTTTAATATTGGCTAACCTTTAAATTTGGGCAACTAGACCGAGTTTCACTCATTTTAAAGTACCATTCACTCATTTGCTTGTCTTCTACTTTGCTTAAGCAATGAGGCTTGATTAAATTTGGACAAAAGGAATAATAGTTAAGATTCGTTTTTTTCGAAGCTTAAATTATGAGAAAGTAATTTTCCTTAGGCCGAATTATAAATGCCAAATGTATTTTTAATACTAGCATCAGTCTTAAGTTTATACGCAAAAGGATTGAGCCTGTTCCTTCATGGGTCTTCAATTACGAGTGCCCAACACGCGAAGTATCAAAATGAAATTCCACCAATTGTCGGTCAGATTAGGACTGAAAATTCACCTACCTTAAGTGTATCGAATGTAACTATTTGCCTTGGTAAGGAGGCTACTCTGCAAGCCGACTATAGCTCAACGCTTGGGGTCAGTTTCACATGGCTACCTGGTTCGCTCACAGGCTCTTTAATAATTGTTACGCCTCAGATTACCAGTGTTTATACTCTGATTGTAAACGATAACGGTAATCAAACTGTAACCATGTGCACTGTTTATGTGGATAAGAAAATCTTGCCTCAAGTGAATTTTAAGTATGCTTCTCCGGTTTGTCAAAGCGTTAATCTTACACAACCTGAGTTATTTTCTGATTTTTACAAGGGAGGAGTTTTTCGTTCTGAGGGGCTTGCCATCGACTCGGCTAGTGGATTTATCAGCGTGAACAAAACGCCTGTTGGAATTTACACTGTTAACTATTTGCTTCCCGCAGGAACTTGTTATGGTGCTAAGAAAGGAACAGCAACGATTGAAATAGAAAAGGAATTTACGCTTGGAATATCAGAAGATGTAAAAATTGGAACTAATTCTTCAATAGAAATTTTTGCGAGCGGTGGTAGCAATTATTTATGGGAGCCAAGTACCGGATTGAGCTGCAATGATTGCCCGAATACGATGGCGGCGCCTAAACAAAGTACAAAGTATTGTGTCATTGAGCCTTCAAAAAACTGCGTTGCGAAAGCCTGCGTGAATGTAATAGTTGGCTGCGAGGGGCAGGATTTTTCGGTTCCCAATGCCTTTAGCCCAAATGGGGATATGGTTAACGACTCTTTTTGTTTGAAGGGCTGGAATTTATGCGTAAGTAGTTTTTTAGTATTGATATTTAATCATTGGGGTGAAAAAGTATACGAATCTACGAACCCAAATTTTTGTTGGGACGGAATTTACAAAGACAAAATCTTGGAGGCGGATGTCTATGCTTATAGGATCGATGCTTTTTTTTCGGGCAATAATAGGGTAATTAAAAATGGGTCTATCACACTTTTAAAATAGTTTTCGATGACTAAACTTTTAACCCTTTTATTTATTGCTGTTCTTTCAATCGCTGTTTTTTCGCAAGAAATGCATTTCTCCCAATACAACGAAAACCCAGCCTTGCTGAATCCGGCCCTCACGGGAGTCGCTAATACGCTGAGAGCCTCTTTGTCTTACCGCGAGCAATGGCGAAGTTTAGGTACACCATACAAAACGTCAGGTGTATCATTTGAAACGAGGCTAAATAACAGCAGTTGGAAACAAATAGATCGATTTCGTTCAATGACTTTTAAAGAACGCGGAATGGGCCTTTTGGCCTGGGGAGTTTCTGTTTACAATGACAAAGCCGGTCCCGGCGGTTTATCATTAACGAATGCGAATCTAAATTTAGCGAGTTTTATTCCAATTAGTAAGAAAAGTTTTTTGTCTCTGGGGGTTCAGGGAGGTATATCGCAGCGCAGAATAGAAAATGGACGA
>CALMND010000234.1 GCA_937868565.1 uncultured Bacteroidota bacterium
CTATTCATTCTTTTTTGTTTTTTAGTGAATCCTATAGCTATAAAACCCAGTGAGAGAGCTGATGCAACAAGCCAATAGATCACTTTGTTGACGGTTGCGAGTCTAAAATTCTGAAAATTATGTACCAGTCCAAATGCAGCAATATATGTCAATGGAAAATAACATAAAGAAGAGTAATGAACTATTTTTGTTTTAACTATAGAGAACAAAATTAGAACAACCCAAAAAAGGCACATAAAAATTCTTCTGCTTTGTTTTTGATAGGGCGTTAGCTCCTTATCATTAAAGTAGGATGCAATAAAAATAAGTGAAGCAGGAAAACAACCAATTAGCAAAACAATAAAATGGTAAACAAAAGGTCCACTGTGACCAGAATCTTCGGTTTTAAATAGCCGGATTTGGTAGTCAATAAACCCTGTGATAATGTGAGCGTTGCCTTTAAGATATTCAACAAGAAACCAACTCCCGGAAACAAATAATGTGGTTATAGAAAAAATCCAAAATGTTCTGGTTCCTAAAATTTTTATTTGGCGATTCCAGATTAAGAAAATACTAAGCGTAAGCAATGAAATGATCAGCGCGGCCGGTCCTTTGGTTAAAACAGCCATTCCAAGAAAAAAACCCGCCAGAAATGCGCTCAGAATCTCCAACTTACCACCCGGATGGCTCATGAACTGAAGGCACTGATAAATGGAGAGAAAAATGAATAAATTAAACCAGGGGTCAATAATACCCGACTTAAAATAAAAATGAGGGAGCATCGATGCAGTATAAAGCAAGCACCACATCAAGCCAAATTGAGGTGAATAAACTTTTTTTCCAATGTGAAAAAGTGAAACAAGCGAAATAACACTGCACAAGGCATTGGGAAAACGTGCGGCAAATTCATTAATCCCAAATAAATTCATGCTTAGTGCCTGCAACCATATAAAAAACGGAGGTTTTTCCCAAAAAGGTCTGAAATTTAGTTGAACCTGAGAGTAATTACCAGAAATAAGCATCTCGCGAGCACACTCCGCAAAGTTTACTTCGTCCCAATCAAATAGTGGACAATTACCAATAAAGGGTATAAATACAATGACCGAAACAAGTACGATTAAAAAAGTGAGCAGTGCGTTATTTTTAATGGAGAAACTCAAGCTTTTCTAAAATTAAATAAAGTGGTATTAAAATGCTCCAATTTGTTGTTTGCTATAAAAACAAAATAGTAAATAACACTAAATGTAAAGCCAATACAACTCCCGGCCGTAACGTCTACCAACCAATGCTGAGATAAATATACCCTACTGAAAGAGGTGAGTAAGGCCAGAATTAGAAAAATAAATTTCATGTAGTTTTTCGACGAAAAAAAAGCTAAGCAGATAAGAATGCTAAAAGCTTGCGTTGCATGTCCGCTCGGAAAACTGTTATGAATGTGCATATCCACACCTTTCACCAAATTGAGGGTATGCTTATCTATATAGTTAAAGATAAAAAAAGGACGGTTACTGTCGTCAAAAAACACTTTCTTTAGAAAAATGGAAAACAGTGTAGCAGTGAGAAAAGATGATGTTGCATATAAACCCAAACGAACATTATAAATTAGAATGGCCAGTAAAATAAGAGTAGCAGCAGCTCCATCTCCCAAATAAGTGAGGTAAAAGAAAAAGGTATCTAACAGAGGATTCCCAACTGATTGATTAATTCGCAAATGAAGAGCGTTTCTGTCGAAACCAAAAATAAAAAATAGTGCTGTAATAAGCGCCAGCAAAAAAAGGAAAAATAGAGCAGAGTTATTTCTTAAAAAGAATTTCAAATTTCAATTACTTGGTTTTTGCTTCATTCCAATATTCATCCAACTCCTCCAACTTACAGTCAGCAATTTGCTTACCTTTCCCCTTTACCTTATTTTCCATATAGGCAAACCGGTAAATAAACTTTTTGTTGGTTTGCTCCAGCGCATCCTCCGGATTGATATTTAAAAATCTTGCATAATTTATCAACGAAAATAGAATATCGCCAAACTCCTTTTGGGCATTTTGTTCATTTTTATTTTTCACCTCAATTTCAAATTCACTAAGCTCTTCCTTCACTTTTTCGAAAACCTGCTCCGGTTTTTCCCAATCAAATCCTACCGCACGCGCTTTTTCTTGGATACGATAAGCTTTTAGCAAAGCAGGCATACTGTTAGGAACGCCAGAAAGCACCGACTTATTGCCTCCCTTTTCCTTTTGTTTGAGTTGTTCCCAATTTTGCTTTACTTGTTCTTCATTTTCGGCCTTCGCGTCACCGTAAACGTGCGGATGCCTAAAAATCAATTTCTCGCACAAAGAATCTATAACTTCCTTAATGGTAAAATCGCCGGTTTCACTGGCAATTCTTGAATAAAAAACAATATGCAGTAAAATATCACCGAGTTCTTTCTTAATCTCGTTTAAGTCATTTTTTAGGATGGCATCACTTAATTCGTAAGTTTCTTCAATTGTCAGATGGCGAATACTCTCAATCGTCTGTTTCTTATCCCAGGGACACTTTTCCCTTAGTTCATCCATAATTTTCAATAACCGTAAAAAAGAGCTCGCCCGTTCATCCATATAAGGCAAATTTAATAAATTAATACACTTTTACGATTGTAATATGAATATAGTAAAACAAAGCTTGGCAATTTTTAATTATTTTAGCGAATGTTTAAAAATTTTTGTGTAAACCTACTTCTTCTTCAACTCCTGAGTTTGCATTATAGTTCACAGGTTAGCAAAAACACCTTATCTTCCTGGCAACTAAAACCAGCTTACAATCAGGGTTTCATACTTATTCACCGTGCTACCATTGGTCATTTGGTAAGGGGGTATCCTGGCATTTATGAGCTAAATATTTCCAGACCAACCTACGGAAACAAATTATGGCATCTTGAAAATAACAAGCCCGACATCGGCATTTCCCTCCAATGTATAGATTTTAAAAACCCTTCGCAGCTAGGTTACGCATTTACAGCGTCCCCTTACCTGGAGATTCCTCTCAATCAAACTGAAAAAAAATCGAGACTTATCATGCGTTTATGCTGGGGGGCCACCTACCTCAACAAAAGCTTTGATATAAAAACAAACCCAAAAAACATTGCAATTGGAAGTCATATAAATTCATTTGTACAATTTAAGTGGTTTTGGCATTTAAAACTGAATAAAAGCCTACGCTTTGAACCCGGAATTACTTTCACACATGCCAGCAATGGGAAATTCAAAAATCCAAATCTGGGACTTAATGTTTTGAGCTTAAACGCCGGACTAAACTATTTCGTTCCTTCAAGTTCGCGTGAAATAAAAACTCATGTTGATTCCTCTACCAGAGTAAAATCCAAAAATGAACTATTTGCGTTTACTGCGATAGGCTTTAACCAGAATAGTATTAATGGTCCCACCCTCAAATCTTACGTCTATTCCATAGGTTACCAGCGCAACGTTCGTAACACGCATAAATTTAGCGCTGGCATTGATTTATATTACGATGAAAACTATTTTGTGGATTACGAAAATCAATTTAACACACCGGTAACAGGTTTTGAAAAAATGAGAATAAGCGCAAGAATTGGTTATTCATACAACGTAGGCAGAGTGAGTTTTCCCATTGAAATGGGCTATTATGCCTATCAGAAATATAGTCCCGATGCCATCGTAGTAAGTCGAATTGGTGTTCGTTATTATAGCCCAATCGGATTGGTAGGACATTTCGGATTAAGGACTCATTTCGCGGTAGCTTATGATTTTGAGTTTGGTGTGGGGTACAGATTTTTTCTTAAATAAATCTTCATTAATAAATTACTGCCAGTTTTTCGTGCTTTAACCAACATTTTTGATATATAATTCATGCTTAAACTAAATTCTTTTATTAACTTTAAAGTATAACGTGATGAAAGAAATAAAAACACAGCCTATATGCTTCCGAAGTCAACTTAGTAAGATATTTCTTCTCATCAGTATTATTCGAATGACCGTTTTTACTTTCACTACGGGTTTTTGCCAATCAGCTGTAAAGCAACCAAGCAAAAAAATACATCTGGAAGGTCTAGTTACAATTGATGGACACGCGACTTCAGCGCAAGTAGAAGTCCATTCTTCACATAAAAATAAAAACTCCGTTTTTCATACCCAAGCCGACAAAGTTCGCGGTGTTTTTAGAGTGTCTTTGCCCCTACATGATGATTATGAGATCGTGGTTAGGGTTAATAAATTTCCCCAACAGATTATCAGTTTAAAAGCAGAACTAACTGACACGACAACTTACCTGAACATTTTTGCTGATTTCATGTCACCTGCTTATGACAGAAAAATTTATGAACTTCAACAATCTATTTTGGCACAGCAATCGTTAAAAGAAAAAAGTTTTGACGGAAATTCGTTCACAAAAAAATATGGTCACACAAAAAAGGAAGGCCTTACCTATCAGGTTCAAATTGCAGCTTATAAACTAGTTGAAAATTTTAACTACTCCGCCGTGGTAGGCATGCCAAAAATTATCCGCAAAACGGATAAAGACTATGTAACACGATTTACCATGGGCAACTACGAAACATACCAAGACGCCTTTGAACTCTTAAAAAAGGTGCAAAAAAACAATCTAAAGGAAGCATTTATTATCAGTTTTTATAAAGGTGAAAAAAAGTTTTTAAATCAATTAGAGAGTGATAAAATTCTCCCTTAATGTCTTTTTCTCTTCTGGTCGCAATTGGAACATTCAGGAAACCAAACCTCAATAACATCAGGTAATTTAGTCAGGTG
>CALMND010000235.1 GCA_937868565.1 uncultured Bacteroidota bacterium
ACTGTCTGCGACATACCAAGATTTGAGGGAGGTATCTATCGGAGAAAAATGAGTGACATCTCTTCCGACATGAAAGTTGTATCCAATATTAGGTTGGACGAAAAAAAATTGAGGAAAAGCTCCTCCACTTTGCCCCACCTGCGCTATATTAAAACTAAGGTTGGGATTAATTAATTTTTCAATTTGATTTAATCCTTCGTTTAACCCTAAAGAGACTCCCTCTAGAATATAGTAGCGAATCATATCCCAATTATTCGTTTTATTTCTACTCTCAATATAATTAGTGACTTCATTCTCAAAATGACTGTGAATCAGGATTCCATTTTTAACACTGGCATTATTTACCTTTGTCCAATCTTCCGTATTTTTACTTTGATCCAAATGAAGTAACTCAATCGCTTGGTTTATTCTGGCTAAAATTTTATCATAAATCAGTTCCTGTAAATCTGCCGGATAGCCTGATTCCGTAACCATTTTACGCAATTTCAATTTATCTATTTTGACAATACGCTTGATCTCTTCAATTAAATCATGTTGATTGATATTCTTCGCAATGGCTGCGAGAGGACTAGAAAGAAAGATATCGTTTTTAACGGGCATAAGCCACTTATCACTCATGCTATTGATGAGTTCTGGTACATGCACTAAAGCATCGGCAACCAGAAAACGAAGATCATTTTTAGAAGAAGCCTTAAAAGGATTTGTCGTTTCATCCTTTACGACTAAGGCATTTTTAATAATCAAAAAAGTATTTTGTTCTTCTAAGATCCACAACTCAGAAGGATGTGCCGTGCGATTATAAAGTTTTGCCTTAAATTCTTTCTTGTCTCTCGCTGTCTCAAATAAGATTTTAACTTTGGATAAATAAAAAACATTTTGAGTATCTTCACTGAGTATTTGATAACGCAAATAAGTATTATGATTAAATATCGAAAAATATAATTTCTGGGAGGCTTGTTCTGGGGTCTCAACTTCAAAACTCGCAACGCCAATATATTTATTTTTAAATGATTTTTTATAGGTAAATTGATCTAAGCCCAAAACCAGATGAGAAAAAAATAAACAACAGAATAAAAATATTTTAAACATGAACCTAAATTCTACCTTCTACTGAGAATTTATCTACCCAACCATGTAAGAATTTCACTATCTTGGGAATGATTGAAAATAGTTAAGAATAAGCTTATAATAAGCAAAAAATCAAAGGAGCTTCTATGAAAAAATTAATGCTATTGTTAAGCCTCGTTTCACTGTCTGCGCTGGCATCTGAATACCGCGTTATCGACAATGAGTGTTGGACTTGCTCAAATGGTGGAAAATATAAAACCTCAACGGGATTTGAGTGCCAGCCAGAAACCAGATCAACTCCAGTTTCGGTAGATCCAGGACTATGCGGAATTACAGCTTCTTCAAACTTTAAAGAAATTAAAATGGGTAATGCTGTTGGTACTTCTTCTACATCTACTACTCCCGCAGTTATGGATTTTGCTGAATCAAGTGTCAAAGTAGCAAACCCTGCAATTGACGCGCAAATCAAAGAAGTGGAAACTCAAATTCAAGCGCTCCAAACTAAACTTATGCAATTAAAATCAATGCGATAAAAAAGAGAACTCTGATGCAATATAATCATTTAGAAGTAGAAAAAAAATGGCAAGAATACTGGGATAAGCATCAGAGCTTTAAAACGCTAGATGATCAAACCCTCCCTAAATACTACGTCCTCGACATGTTTCCCTACCCTTCTGGTGCGGGCCTACATGTCGGACATCCTGAAGGTTATACTGCAACGGATATTGTTGCTCGCTATAAAAGAACCAGAGGATTTAACGTCCTACACCCTATGGGATGGGATAGCTTTGGACTTCCCGCAGAAAATCACGCGATAAAGACCGGCACACATCCCGATGTTACGACCAAAGAAAATATTCAAACCTTTAAGAGGCAACTTAAATCACTTGGCTTCTCTTACGATTGGACAAGAGAAGTTGCGACTTCCAATATTGATTACTATAAATGGACACAATGGATTTTTACTCAACTCTACAATAAAGGACTCGCTTATGAAGATGAAATAAGCGTTAATTGGTGTCCTGAATTAAAAACTGTTTTAGCCAATGAAGAAGTCATCAATGGAAAAAGTGAAGTTGGTGGACACCCCGTTATTAGAAAACCCATGAAACAATGGATGCTCCGAATCACACACTACGCCGATCGTCTCATCGACGATCTGGAAGGACTGGATTGGCCTGAATCGATAAAAGAAATGCAACGCAATTGGATCGGAAAATCTTTTGGAGCAACTGTAAAATTTCAAGTTGAAGGAAAAGAAGAAAACATCGAAGTCTACACAACCCGTCCAGATACTCTTTTTGGGGCAACCTACTTAGTGTTGGCTCCTGAGCATCCGCTCGTCTCTTCGATTACAACAGCTGAGCACGTCAAAGAAATTGCCGATTATAAAGAAATCGCTAAATTTAAATCAGACTTAGAAAGAACGGAACTCGCAAAAGATAAAACCGGTGCCTTTACTGGAAGCTATGCGATTAATCCTGTAAATAATAAACGTATTCCCATATGGATTTCTGATTATATTCTGATCTCCTATGGAACAGGTGCCATCATGGCAGTGCCTGCTCATGATCAAAGAGACTATGAATTTGCACAAGCCTTTAACTTAGAAATGATTGAAGTTTTAAAAGGTGGAGACATTTCAAAATGCGCCCATACTGAAGATGGTGAGCATATTAATTCTGATTTTATGAATGGTATGAATAAAGAAGATGCCATTCGCACAGTCTGTGCTTTCTTAGAAGAAAAAAAGATCGGTAAGGCCACAATTAACTATCGATTGCGCGATTGGCTTTTTTCTCGTCAACGCTATTGGGGCGAACCATTTCCTATTTTAAAATTTGAAGATGGCAGCATTCGCTGTCTCGATGCAGAGGAGCTCCCAGTAGCTCTTCCAGAAGTCGAGCGCTATGAACCTTCTGGAACAGGAGAGTCACCTCTGGCAACCATTGATTCGTGGCTTTATGTTACAGATCCTAAAACTGGAAAAAAAGCACGCCGAGAAACGAACACCATGCCTCAATGGGCAGGAAGCTGTTGGTACTATTTGCGCTTTTGTGATCCTCTCAATGATAAAAAAGCTTTTGATGAAAACCTTGAAAAATATTGGATGCCCGTTGATCTTTATATTGGAGGAGCTGAGCACGCCTGTCTACACTTACTCTACGCTCGCTTTTGGCATAAAGTACTTTTTGATTTAGGTTTTGTTTCCACTAAAGAGCCTTTTCAAAAATTAATCAATCAAGGAATGATTCTTGGAGAAGATGGCGAAAAGATGAGTAAATCTCGCGGTAACGTTATTAATCCAGATAGTATTGTCAAAGAATGTGGTGCAGACACTTTAAGACTTTATGAAATGTTTATGGGACCTCTTGAAAAAACCAAGCCTTGGAATATGAGCGGTGTTAAAGGTGTTCATAATTTTATTTCGCGCATCTTTAAATTCTTTATGCAAAAAGAAAATATAACTTTAGAAAAAGAAACTATCGAAACCCAAAAAATTCTGCATAAAACAATTAAAAAAGTAACGGAAGATATTGAGGCTCTTAAATTCAATACGGCTATTTCACAAATGATGATCTTTCTTAATCACTGCACGAAAACCGGTACAGTAACGAAGCAAACAGCTCATTCATTTGCCCAAATTCTCGCTCCTTTTGCACCTCATATCGCTGAAGAAATCGGCAGCTTCCTAGGCAATACTCAAAGTATTTCCACCTATAGTTGGCCCACTTATAATCAAGAGCTTGTTATCGACGATAAAATCACGATGGCAGTGCAGGTCAATGGCAAAACCCGTGGCACCATTGAAGTTGATTTAGATACAGCTCAAGAGACTTTTCTTGACGCTGTGAAATCGGAAGAAAGCATTTTTAAATTTATTGCGGACAAAGAGATCACTAAGGTTATTTATGTCCCCAATAAAATATGTAATATCATTATAAAATAAGTATTTGGTGGCATATTGCCACCAAATACTCTTTTTTCATTGGCACAACTCTTGCTTCTTAAGAGTTCATAATACCAATTATGTAAAATAATGGGATACAAGGAAAACAAGATGAAATGCCGAGGCGTACTTAATGTACGTCGCAGGCAGCTTCATCGAAGTTTGACAAAGTAGACCGTTGTTTTACGTAATTGGTATTACAGTGCTATTATTTTTACTTTATTTATTTCTTATGACAAGGAGTCATTGCAGTAAATATAAGGGATAAAAAAGAGCATGGGAATAACGTGATAACTGGCAAAACCCAATGTAAAAATAACTGAACTGATCAAAAAGAAGATAAGTACATAAAACTTTAAAACATACCCGATATTTGAAAAAATCAACTTCACATTTCGTCCCAAACTATTCCAATAGGATTGATGATGCTTATAAATCCAGTAAAGATGATAAATGATAAGAAAAACAAAAATAAAATACATAATATAAAGGAACAAAGAAAGAATAACAGAGGATGTTTTGGAATCAATAAAATGGATAATAGATGAGAGTGAAGAAAGTAGCGCAAGAGAAAAAAGTATATTCTGTTGGTCATTTAAACTAAAAAAAGTTTCTTTTATCGCATCGACAAGACGTTTCCCTTCAATCACCTGGAAGCGAAAAAGCCTTATTGAGAGGACATAAAGGAACAAAGCCATATAATCGAAAAGAACACCGTAGATTCCCACAAAAAATTTTAATAGAAAAACAAAGGCAGCCCCTAAGAACAAAAAAAGAAACAGGGTCTTACGACTCAGCGCTGATTTTTCTAAAGCATCATTAAGAACTAAAAATACGGGTACTTTTAATTGAGCCATTTCTAATCGTGATAATAAAGATTTAATTCATCTAAGTAAAATTGAATCTCTTTTTGTTTAAGACTAAGTCGCAAAAGAGCAATTTCAATTGCATCTAAGGATTGAAAAGCCGTTTTATTTTTTAAAACGACCTCGCCATCAAGATGGCTCGTATTTACTTCATTTGCGTAAATTTCATTTGGATACTCAGCATTATTTGGCACAAGTGATAAATTCGGTGTTCCCACAAAGCTCCTAAGCTATTTTTTTTAATTAAAATTCTTCTCCACTTTAACAAAAAATGACAGAAAATCTGTAAATAAAAAACAGGTATTTCTTATTTACAGAGTGGTGTCTTTATTTTGTGCAGCTCTTAAAAATCGAGATTTTTAGGAGTTCGTGGAAAGGCAATAACGTCTCTAATATTGCTGATCCCTGAGATATACATAATCGCACGTTCAAAACCTAGTCCAAAGCCCGCATGAGGCGTTGTTCCAAATCGACGCAAATCTAAGTACCACCAATAGTTTTCTTTTGGAAGTTTCAGTTTATCAATTTTAAGCCAATTTCATCCATTCTCTTTTTAAGCTTATCAAAATCTTCTTCGCGTTGCGAACCACCGATGATTTCACCTATCCCAGGAACCAAAATATCCATCGCTCGAACAGTTTTTCCATCTTCGTTTTGCTTCATGTAAAAAGCTTTGATCGCCTTAGGGTAATTCTTTACGATAACTGGCGATTTAAAATGTTTTTCGCAGAGATAACGCTCATGCTCAGACTGCAGGCCATCATCCCAAGAAACACGGTACTCGAATTTCTCGGGAGCATTTTTTAAAATTTCTATTGCATCGGTATAATCTAAATGCACAAAAGGAGCATTGAGAACCGAGGTTAATTTATCAATCAGCCCTGCTTCATAGTGCTTATTAAAAAATTGAAGTTCGTCTGGGCATTTATCTAAAGCCGACTTGATCAAATGCTTAATATAATCAATCGCGAGGTCTGCAATATCTGCTAAATCCGCAAAACAAACCTCTGGCTCGATCATCCAAAATTCTGAGAGATG
>CALMND010000236.1 GCA_937868565.1 uncultured Bacteroidota bacterium
ATTACAAAAAATCTAAGATACAGTTTCTTCATGCTAAATGAATTTCAGAACTAAAAATACATAAACTAACACAAGCCAAACATACCCATTAGCGGGTATTTATGATCACCTAGTAAAAACTTGTTTTGCGCAATATCCCGCAATACGGGGTATTGCAACCCTTAGTTAAAATTCTACTTTTACTGTAAGGAATATGTAACCGAATTGACTAATTTAATGGATTGATTTTGTAAAGATGCCAAAAGGAAGATTTATAACTTGCTTATTCCTGCTCCCCATTTTCTTTTTTGGTCAGAAATATAATTTTGTGAACTGGACTGTGGAAGATGGCCTGATTCAATCACAGGCTTCATTTATTTGCCAAGATAAGTATCGTCAACTCTGGATTGGAACAGAAGGAGGGATAAGCAAATTCGACGGAAAAAAATTCATTGGGTATAGTGTCCAAGAGGGCCTCATTGCGAACCATATCAATATCCTGTTTTTTGATAAAAATGGTTATCTGTGGATTGGCACTAATTATGGTATTTCAGTATTTGACGGTCACTCGTTTAGGAATATAAAACTGAGTACAACAGTTAATAATGTAAGTGCGATTGTACAAACTTCAACTCAAAGTATCTACGTTCTCAATAACTATAAACTTTACAAAATTGATTCCACTCAGGTTCGAAAGATTACCATTTCAGGAGATACTACAGAACGGCTTACAACAATTTATCAAACCGGAGATAACCTATTAACTTACGTATTTGGTAAAGGCTTGTATATTTTTAAAAACAACTCATGGTCCAAACTGTCAGTCGACGTTGAAAATGAACACAAGAGCTTCTTACGCGACATCTTAGTTACTTTAAAAAAAGACACACTCTTATTGTTTGCTGATGGACTTTATTGCTTAAAAAAAAATAAAATAGTTGCCTTCAACTCAATTAGCAATCAACTTTCTGAAGTAAGCTTCTTCTGTATGGAAGAGGATAGCAAAAACAACTTGTGGTTGGGCTCAGAAAAGGGTGTCTACAAATTAGAAAAAGGTTATTTGTTTCATTTTAACGCAAAAAGTGGCTTTACAGACAACTCCGTTAATCATATTTATAGAGATTCGGAAAATAACCTTTGGTTCGCTACCGACGCTGATGGCATTTATAAATTTAGAGAAAATACCTTTACTTACTACGATAAATCTTCTGGCTTAGAAAATACAATCGTTATGGGTGTCACTCAAACTCTGGATGGCACTATTTACGCCGCCGGATACGGAGGTGGGCTTTACAAACTTAACTCCAACCACGATTTAGAAAAAGTAAATCACAAGGGTCCGGTTTTAGAAAGTTGCAAAATTAATTCCCTCTACTCCGACAATGAAAATAATTTGTGGATTGGTACGCTTAACAACGGTGCCTTGCGTTATCATTCTGAAGATGGCCTAAAACGTATTGTGGATAAAAACAAACCTGAAATTAAGCTATATGGAGCTACTTCATTTTTAAAAACTCTTGAAGGGAATTTATTGATTGGAAATAGTCAAGGGCTATTTTTGCTCAACAAAGATAGCTATCTGTTGAAATTAAAAACAACCCCCAACTTTATCGTAACCGCTTTAAAACGTTATAATAATGATAGTATTATTATTGGTACATCTAAAGGTGTTTACATTTTAGGAAAAGACTTAGTGGTAAAAGAAGTTGGTAAACATGAATTGAATAATTCATCCATACTGTGCCTGGCTATAACATCTAATAACATATGGATGGGAACCACAGACAAAGGAGTAATAAACTGGAACCTGCAAACAGGAAGATTAACTAATTATAATAGCACCGATGGCTTGCCAAGCAATTTTATTTACAGTATTTATGTTTCGAACAAACAAAAAGCCTGGATTGGGACCGGCTTTGGAATATCCAACCTCCAACTGGACGAAAAAGGAAAAATAATTGCTATAAAAAATTACGGCCGTTCGGATGGGTTGCTTGGCATGGAGTGTAGCCACAACTGTGTTCTCAGTGCCAGCGATTCTAGCCTTTGGTTTGGAACCACTAAAGGTTTGTTTCATTTTAATCCGATAACGGATATTGCTGAAAAAAACAGCCCGCTTGTTTTATTAAAGTCGGTTAAACTATTTTCCTCAGAAATAACAGATACTACACTTTTTAAAACAGTTGAAACTTGGTTCCAAGTGCCACAGAAATTAAAACTCGCTTCCAAACAAAATCATCTCACCTTCGAATTAGGTTCCATTTTTTTTACAAATCCGGATGACGTGCTCTTCAAATACAAACTAGACGGAATTGACAAAGATTACACAACGACCAATAATCCGACTATCATATACCCCGCTCTTCCTCCAGGTAAATACAAATTAATGGTGATTGGGGTAACAAAAAACGGAGCATCCTCCATCAACGAAATACAATATGCTTTTGAAATTGAAAAAGCTTTTTATCAAACACGCTTTTTTCAGTTATTAATGATTGTCATCATCATCCTGATAAGTGTAATGCTAACATATATCTTCACAAGAGGACGTCAAAAAAGAAAACAGAAGGCAAAAGAACTTTTTGAAAAAATAAGAGAAGAAGAGTTTCTCAAATTACGACAACGCACCGCAGAAGACTTTCACGATGAAATGGGGAATAGTTTGACCCGAATTTCCATCTTAACAGATGTGCTAAAATCGAAACTTCAAGGAAGAGAAACTGAAATAAATAAACTCGTCACGCAAATAAAGGAAAACACTTCGGCTCTTTACAGCGGTTCTCGCGATATTATTTGGTCGTTAAATGCTCAAAATGATGGTTTGTATGAAATAACTGAACACATCAAAGAAATCGGTATTGGCTTATTCGAGGAAACATCGGTTGACTTTAATCATGCACATAATATTGAATTAGGCAACAAGTTTAAATTGAAATTAGACTACAGCCGTAACTTAACCATGGTGTTTAAAGAGGCGTATAGCAATATTTTAAAGCACTCCTTTGCAAACAAAGTAGAAGTGTCCATTAATTTGGAGCAGAATAAGGAGTTAACTATCCTAATTAAAGATAACGGCATGGGATTTGACACCTCACTCACCGGTCAAGGTAATGGAATCAAAAACATGCAAAACCGAATCGAGAGAATGAATGGCCACATAAAATTTATCTCTGCTCCCGGAAGAGGAACAGATGTTATCATAAGTTTAACAAATATTTTTGCTTAAGATGGAAAAAGAAAATTGCATTCGTTTAGTTATTATTGAGGACGATGAAACCATTCGCAACGGCTTCTCTTATCTCATTAATGCCTCGCAAAATTTTAAAGTAGTTAATTCGTATTCTAATGCCGAAAAGGCCATCAGTCACGTTGTGAACGACGATCCGCATGTTATTTTATTGGATATTGAACTGCCAGGTATGAAGGGAACAGAAGCGATTTCCAAAATCAAGCATCTATTACCCAAAACACACATTTTGATGTTAACGGTTTACGACAACGAAGATAATGTGTTTAAGGCTTTGTCAAAAGGAGCCTCAGGTTATTTAACCAAAAGCGATACCACAGAAAAAATCCTGGAGGCAATTCAAGAGGTAATGGATGGAGGTGCTCCGATGAGCATGAACATTGCTAAAATCGTGATTAAATCTTTCCATAAAAACCAAAACTCACCATTAACGAAAAGAGAAACGGAAATATTGGAACAGGTTGCAAACGGTAAAAGCCGAAGTAAAATTGCTAAACAAATGTTTATTGACTTGGAAACCGTAAAATCGCATATTAAAAATATTTATGCAAAACTCAATGTGCACTCACGGGAAGACGCCATTAAAGAGGCCAAGAACAATAAATACATTTAACTATTTAAAGAAATTAACGTAGGGTCAAAAAAAATCCCGTTTCAAAACATGAAACGGGAAGTAATTAAATTAGATCTTATTATTCAAAGCTAAATAATTCAACTTGAAAAATTAAAGTACTGTTAGGAGGAATGACGTTCCCCGCACCTCTATCACCATAAGCTAACTGTGGCGGTATTAAGAAATAGGCTTTACCACCTGGTTTCATTAATTGCAAACCTTCTGTCCATCCCGGAATAACCTGATTTAAACCAAAACTAATCGTTTGACCACGGTCATAACTACTGTCAAATTTGGTGCCATCCATTAACATTCCTTTGTAATGCACCGTAACTTTGCTTGTGGAAATCGGAGAACTACCAGTTCCATCCTTTTCCATATAATATTTTAATCCTGAATCAGTTTTTTTGCCATTAGTAACTTGGTCAACAATTGCTTTAAATTCAGCTTTTTCTTTTGCCTCCTTTTCAGCTTGTTTTTTACCAACATTTGCTTGTTCGTCCGCAAAAACCTTAGGAGCATTAAAATTTTCAGCGTCTTTACCTTTTCGCAAAATCACTAATCTTTTAAGGCTATCATTACCCGCAATTTTATTTACAACATCCTGACCCTGTAGCACGTGCCCAAAAACTGTGTGCTTACCGTCCAGCCAAGGCGTTTCCTTATGTGTAATAAAAAACTGGGAGCCATTAGTTCCTGGACCGGCATTCGCCATGCTTAATATTCCTGGTCCTTTGTGCTTTAAACTAGTGTCGATTTCATCCGGGAATTTATACCCTGGATCGCCGGTACCTGTACCTAAAGGACATCCACCTTGTATCATAAAATCAGGAATTACCCTGTGGAATTTTAAACCATCATAATATGGCACACCTTCCGCTTTTGCGGTGTTTTTAATACCACCTTCTGCTAATCCAATAAAATTACCCACTGTCATAGGTGTTTTTTTAAATTCGAGAACGGTATAAATATCCCCTTTTACTGTTTCAAATTTGGCATATATGCCATCTGCTTGCTTCGATAAGAATTCTTTGTCCATTTTACTTAGTTTTTGTTTTTCCTTTTTTTGGCCCATCGCTCCAAAACTTAGAGCAGTAAGTGCTGAAATTAATAAAATTAGCTTTTTCATTTGAGTTATTTATTTATGCGTGGTTAGTATACAAATAGTTTGCCAATTATCTTGGTTGACCCTGTGAGGAATGCCCCGCGGGTTGCTCAGGAGCTGGCTTAATATCCAGTAATTCTACTTCAAAAGCCAAAGCCGAATAGGGAGGAATTGGCCCACCACCGCGTGGTCCGTAGGCAATAGAAGAGGGAAGGATCAGTTTTGCCTTACCACCTTTTTTCATTAATTGAAGTCCCTCTGTCCAGCCAGGGATAACTTGATTTAACAAAAATTCTACTGGTTCTTTACCTTCTGAACTGTCAAATATTGTTCCATCTAATAATCTTCCGGTATAATTAACCTTTACAAGTTCAGTAGGCAAAGGGCTAGCCCCACTACCCTTCTGTACTTCAATATAAATTAAACCACTCTTAGTAGGTTTTGTGGTTATTTTATTATCCTTTAGATATTTTTCCAATGCCGGTTTTTCCTTTGGCTCCATTTCTTTCATAAGCATCTCTTGTTCTTTCATTCGCGCTTCTTGCTCTGCTTGTTGCTTTTTTTGATTGGCTTCCATTTCCGATTTCGTAATAATATCCTTTATTTTAAAAACAGCTTTTACGAATTCTCCTTGTTTAAATCCTTTAGGAAGTTCGTTGTACTTCATACTCTTTAAGAAGAAGGAATCAGCAGATACAATAAATTCCGCGCTGTCTCCCTTAGCCATCATCATCATACCGTCTTCAAGGCTGCCTGGAAAAGAAGTTTTTTGCATGCCAAATTGAGCATAACCGCTACCGTCTCTGCTCACATTTTTAGAATCGATTATCACCGAATCATTTTTTTGCCCGCTAATGATGTAACGAAGCAACACGCCATCACCTTCTTGCACTTTCCTTCCCGCTTCATCGTGATTAAAGAATTTATAGTGCAATCCATTTTCGGCTTTGGTAAACCCTTCAAATTTTGAATCGTTGCAAGATGCCAGCACTAGGGCAACTGCTGCTGTTGAGCATAGTAGAATTTTTTTCATTCTTTCACTTGTATTAATTACCGATATGTCCGGCTATGTTATTTTATGGTTATTTATGAATTTCAATTTCGTAAAGCAGTGGAGTATAAGGGGGCACTGTTCCGTTACTGCTTCCAAATTCTCCAAAAGCAAGCCGTGAAGGTAAGATAATTTTTGCATTTTGCCCCAATTTTATCCTTCGAAGGACAGAATTAAGACCTTTTAACAACTGGTCAGGTGTACCATAAATCAGTTCAAAGTTTTTGGGCGACTTTTCCAAAAACCGCCCATTTAAATAATAACCAGTGTAGTTTATTTTTAAGGAGCATCCGGCTTTTAAGGACTGACCCTGAGTATCTTTAGGCATTGTTACCCAATAGAAACCCAAACTGTCTCTTGCCTTTATAAATTCCTTTGGTTCTTTATAAAAAGCGCGAATTTGGTTCATTTCGTTATCCCTTAAGGTCTCCATCATTTCTTTTGCACGGTTTGCGGCTACTGTTTCCTTGACCTTTAAATTGATTTTCACAACACTATCGTTTTTGCAAAAAAATGTCTGTTCGCTCGAACTAAATTGTTGCTTAAAAAATTTAATTTTATTATCACCAATAATGATAAAATCATTGTCGAGTTTTACTTCAAAGGGAAATTTTCCGTGTATTGAATCATATTTTAAAAGATGAAGTTAATCTTGCGCTTTTCCTGGGTTATTTACCGCGGTAATTTGAATTTTATCGGAATAGTTTCTTGCCCAATAATTAACTAAAGTTCTTCCAATACGTCCTAGTCCATTAATACCAATGTTAATTTTCTTCATAAAAAGCTCCTCATTTCCTCATAGATATGCCATATCTTTAGGAGAATTCCTAGAGGCTTTTACTTAAATAGAGGTTTAACATGAAAGATAAAGTGATGATTTGCAATTTGGGTACGAAAGAGGATGTCGAAAGCGTCTTTGTTGTAAAGTATATTCAGATTGCGAAAGCCAAAGACGGGAAATCTTACCTCAATATTATTTTATCCGATGCTTCGGGAGACCTTGAGGCAAGAATGTGGAATGAGGCAGATCAAATCATCCAAGAAATCTTTAAGGGCGATATTATTGAGCTTAAGGGAAAAATGAATTTTTTCCAAGGCCGCAAACAACTCATTATTGCCAGTCTTCATAAAAAAGATCCTGCAACCTGTGATCTCTCTTTGCTCACGGCAACGTCGAGTGTTGATTCTTTGGAGATGTTTAATGATTTAATGAAAATCGTTGATAATCTGGAAGATGTGTATATTAAAAAATTACTTCAAAATATTTTAGCTGATAATGAAATCGCGCGTCGTTTAAAAAAATGGCCCGCTGGAAAAACTATTCATCATGCCTATGAAGGCGGGCTTTTAGAACATATTCTTTCTTGCGCCAATTTATCGGTGTATCTTTCCAAATACTACCAAGCGAATACGAGCTATGTTGTGGCAGGCGCTATTCTGCACGATCTGTGCAAGATTTATGAGCTGAGCGATGGACTTGCTGTAGATTATACGGAGGAAGGAAAGTTAGTTGGACATCTGGTGAAGTCGCTTGAGATTATCGATCGTTTTTCCTATCCCATTAAAAATTTTCCTTATCAAATGAAACTTCATTTAAAACATATTATGCTTTCTCATCACGGCGAGTATGAATATGGTTCTCCTAAAATTCCTTCCACCAAAGAAGCTTACCTTCTTCATTTGATTGATTATATGGATTCCAAAATGGCGAGTATTAAAGAGGTGCAAAAATCCGATACCACGACGGGGCATTGGTCTTCCTTTGTGAAGCATATGGATCGCACCATATTTAAAGCGGAACTTCCGACATACTCTTCTTTTATTGAAGAGGAAGCCTCTCCCGCAGTAAGTAATACGAAGGGTAGCCTAGGAAAGCTTCTTAAGGATTTTAAAATTCAAGAAGATTAATTTTTTAATAGATTCTCGATACTGATTTTTACGGGCTCACTTCTTCCGGCATTGT
>CALMND010000237.1 GCA_937868565.1 uncultured Bacteroidota bacterium
ACCTCGGAATTGCAAAATACAGCTACGATGAAGTAAAGAAAAGAGCGATTAACCAAATTAAAAATAGCTATTACTTTAAGACTTTGTTGACATTGAGCTTCGGCTTTTTTTTGTCGCTGGGTTTTACATATTCGCAAAAAAGTTATGATAGCCTCAACATAAAAGTAGCCAAACATTATTTTAATACCACTCTTGTATTCGATGCTTATTTTAAGCCTAAGCAAGCAATGGATACTACAAACAATCCTATTGCAAAAAAGTTAGAGACCTACGGGATTAAACAGAACAACTTGTCATTTCAAATACCTGTTTTTACTAAAGATATAAAAGGTACAGGGAAGGATAGCAATGTGATTGCGAATAAACATCTGATGATTACGGGAACATTTATGACTTTAAAACCAATTTTTGAGGGAATAAAACAACATACATTAAAAAAAAGGGGAATTGGGATCCGCTACATATATAATACCGGAAAAAAGTCTGTTTGGTTTTTTGACGCAGCACCATTTGTCACAAGAGATATTACATACCTGTCAAAACCCTTTTTTCGGTTAGCAAGTACTATTATTTTTAGTCATAACGTTAATCAAAAATTTAATTTCAGAATAGGCGCAACGAAATCCTTTTTGTGGGGCAATAGACTTTACCTGCCATTTATAGGTTTCAGAATAGGGGCTTTAGACAAGATAAATTTGAGTATACAATTCCCACGTAATATCACCATCAATTTACCCATTAATAGGAAAATAACTGTTGGCATTTATACCAAACCTCAGGGCGGTGTTTTTAATTTCTCAAACCATGATACTATTTATTTTAGGAGAGGTTTTGGAACCTTTCATTTTACTAGGTATGAAATTAACACTGGATTAAGATTGGATGTGAGATCCGGTAGCTTTTTTAATTTTTACCTTGCTACAGGACTAAGCACATCTAATCATGTAATTTTTTACTCTGATTATGCTAATTCTACTCAGAAGCAGATTTCATACAACAAGTATTTTTTCATTAGAAGCCTTCCTCCCACAGTCTATCTCAATTTTGGTTTAGTTTTTAAGGTGGGAAAAACCCGTTCTTACTATAATAACACAAACATTTATGATGCCATAGATTTAAACAATATATATTCGGGAAACGGTAATGCTCAAATTCCGGTTAAAACAGAGAGGCAAGTTAAAGACCCCAATATAGAAGCTATTAAGGATTTAATAGACTATAATGATTTTTAATGACAAGGTGTTATCTTTGTTTTAATGCATAAAATAGCAATCTTTATTTTCGGTTTGATTTTATTGACAGGTTCTTTTCGTGCGCAAACCGATACAACATTTGATACCAATAGTAAAAAAAGAAAAATTGCATTTTTGAGTACCTCGGGTGTAGTCACTCTTGGTTCGTTGGTTGGCCTCAATCAGGCATGGTACAATGAATATAATACTGGTAAGTTCCATTTTTTTAATGACAATAAAGAATGGCAACAGATGGATAAGGCCGGGCACTTATTTACTACTTACCAAATGGGCAGGTTATTGATTAATGACTGTTATAGGGCTGGATTTAATAAAAAGCAACAATTAATAATAGGTGGTGGAATGGGTTTTGCTTATATGACAGCAATAGAATGTATGGATGGGTTTAGTCGGGGTTGGGGTTTTTCCTGGGGAGACCAATTGGCAGATGTTATTGGAACTTCCTTAGCCATTGCACAGCATGCCATTTGGAATGAACAACGCTTTCAAATAAGGTTTTCTTATGCTCAGAGCGGGCTGGCTGCGTACAATCCTAATTTGTTGGGAAAAAATTACTACACACAAATTTTAAAAGATTACAATGCCCAGACTTATTGGTTGAGTTTCAATCCTTTTTCTTTCATCGAGAAATACCCTAAATTCCCGAAGTGGTTAAACCTTTCATTTGGTTATGGGGCCTATGGAATGTTGGGTGGTTATACCAATCAATTTTTGGTTAAAGATGCAAACGGTAACATATTAAAAATTGAGAGAGTAAGACGCTATTACCTCAGTTTTGACGTTGACCTGACGAAAATAAAGACGAAATCCAAGGTATTAAAACGAGTATTTTCAGCATTTAATATCCTCAAGTTTCCCGCTCCAGCAATTGAATTGAGTAGTAAGAAATTAAGATTTTACCCTATTTACTATTAAAAATATTAGTTTTATTTAATTCGCCTTTAAACCTTTTTGAATAATATTAGTCTTAGATTTAAACAACTAAAAAAGTATAAAACATGAAAACTTCAAAAATCTCTGTAGGCCTCGCTACACTATTATTTGTTGGGGCCTTTGCATTAACTTCCTGCAAAAAAAAGACACAGGAGGTATCTGTTCCAACTCCTGAACCCGAGGATACTGAACAAACATCAGCTTCGGACAATAATTTGTCAGAGAGCTATGTAAGCGACATAGAATCAATGGGTAGTCAAGCTTCTGAAAATAATACTCTTTTAACCTACAAGAGTAGTGATGGTTCACAAACCGGACAAATTGACCTTGCGCCCTGTGCTGTGGTAACTACCTCTGTAGTTGCAGGTGTACGAAGCCACACAATTGACTTTGGAGCATCTGGTTGCGTTGGCGCAGACGGTAGAACAAGGACCGGTAAATTAATTTACGTTAGTACCGGTGGGTTTTATAGGAATCCTGGCTTTGCGATTACCGTAACTTCTCAAAATTATGTAGTGGATGGGAATACCGTAACTATTAATAATAAGACCATTTCAAATACTACTCCTACAACTATTCCTTCTGGTGTTAATCCAGGTACAAATTTAAGCTGGGCTATTACCGCAACTATCACGATTCAAAAAGCAGGTGGTGGAACTATAAGCTGGAACTGCAACCGAACCAAAGAACTAACTAATACAACTGATACGCTTTGTTATAAAGGACAAAACAGACCAATTATATGGAGCAAAGCCAAAATAAAGTTAACTGGTACAGCCAGTGGATCGAATGCTTCTAACGAAAGTTACAGCGTTGTAGCAACTAACTTAATCAGGGACTTCAACTGCGCTCCGGATCCGGTTAACCGTCCACATAGACACCCTTTTATCGGCGGAACGGTTTTATATACTCCAGCTAAAAGGCTACCACGTTTGATTGACTATGGCAATGGAACGGATTGCGACTTTAATGCAACGATTACCATTAACGGTAAAACTTACGCGTTCACACTAAATTAATCTCGACAAAAAGTCTCTTAAAAGGCTACCTCAAATGGGTAGCCTTTTTTATTTCACAATAAGCAACGCGTTCGTTTACTTTTATTCACATTTATTGCCTTTATGTTGAAAACTAATACTAGATTTTGGATCAAATTCGTTTACATTTAATACGCAATTAATTTAACATTATGAGTGTGAACCAAAAAGAAGAAACAGAAAAGCTGTATTACTCTATCAGTGAAGTTTCTGAAATGTTTGAACTTAATGCAAGTACCTTGCGTTTTTGGGAAAAGGAATTTGAAATCCTTAAGCCTACAAAAAACAAAAAGGGGAACCGCTTATTTACCAGTAAGGATATAGAGCATATTGCGCAAATTGTAGAATTAGTTAAACAGAAAGGTTTTACCATACAGGGAGCCAAAGATCAGCTAAAGATAAAAGGAGCTTCAAAACCTTCTCAGGATATTAAATTAGACGTAATCGAAAAACTAAAAAAAATAAAAGCTAAACTGATTCACTTAAGCGAAAATAGTTAACAAACCTTGTCCTATAACTTCTTTAATACTTCCTGTTAAAATTTATTTAAACCGTTAATTTTATTGCAACTGCTAAAAATAAAGCGCTTGTATGCGGAATTTTTTTTTGTTTTTTTTTGGATGTATTTACATTGGTAACTTATTTGCGCAGCGCAACTCTAAGCTGCTTGATTCCATTGTTCAATCGAGAGAAAATCTCAAACGAGTTGTTCTCGCCAAGAAAAAGTATAGGCCCCAGATTATTAATACTCAAATTAACAGGGATACCAATAACAAACCTACTTTCACCAATCATACCTATTTGTTAGACAGCAACAACTATTTTTATTGCGCTAGTCTGGTTAAACTTCCGTGTTCTATTTTTGCTCTCGAGAAAATAAATAACCTCAATATAAATGGGCTAAATAAATCAAGCATTATGTTAACCGATAGTGCTGGGCCATGCCAGCACAAGCAATTAAAAGACACCACTTCGCAAAACAGGTTTCCTTCTGTTGAGCATCACATAAAAAAAATGTTGTTGGTGAGTGATAACTATAGTTTCAGCAGAATTTGGGAATTCCTGAATCCTAAATATATTCAGAATAGGCTCAGCCAGTTGGGTTATCCGAGAGCCAGAATTGTTCATCGTTTGGACGCAGGGTGCGTTGGAGTGGGCAATAAGTATTTTAACCCAGTTAGTTTTGTTGACAGCAGTAATAAGACCTTATATTCGCAGCCGGCAGATTCTCTGACGGAAGAATTTACAACTCCCTTTGAAAATTTGGTTTTAGGAAGGGATATTTACAGCAAACGGAAAAGACGGATATCCGAAAAAAAAGATTTTACTAAGTCGAACTTCCTCTCGTTAGAAATGATTCACGGAATGATGCAAAAATTGGTTTTTATGGAGCTTGAAAACCAGCATTCTAAATACAATCTGAGCAATTCAGATTGGCAGTTTTTAATGAAACATTTAGGAATGTATCCCAGAGAAAGTGAATTCCCAAAAAACGACCCAAAAACCTATTACGATTCTTTTAAAAAATATTTTATTTATGGAAGTGCTGTGTCATCAATAAACTCGGACAGCTTAAGGATATTTAATATAGTTGGCCGAGCGTATGGCTTTGTAATTGATTGCGCCTATATTGTAAATTTTAAAACCAAAACAGAGTTTTTGTTGAGTTCTGTTATTTACACAAATAAACGCAACAGTTTTGGCACTGGAAAATATGAATATGATTCCATTGGCTTACCATTTTTACAGGAATTAAGTTTAGCTTTGTACAAATATG
>CALMND010000238.1 GCA_937868565.1 uncultured Bacteroidota bacterium
AAAAAAGAAGTTTATTGACAATTTACTCGTAAGACACTGCAAACATTGCTTCTCCGTTCGTTAAATTTATAATTTTATTTCCGTTTTTTACTTTACAGTTAAATTTAACATTGACACTTTTGGTTGACTCGCCATATTTGTTTTTAAGCGAATAGTTGTTAACTGAAACAATATTAAACCAACTGTCCGGTCCCTGAATATAATCTCTTGAAGAATAAACGGTGCCGCTTGGATCAGTAAGAAGAACGGTTACAGAGCCAAAAATTTTAGTATTTTCTATCGGGGTAAAAGTAGCTGTATAGTTCGCCTCGCATATATTTTCAGGGGATCCTGGTATTTGATAATAAGAAATACATGTATCCTTTTTTGAGTCAATCAGCACCAATTTCACTTTATGCCTTCCATTAACTATTCCAAAAGAATGAGTTGGCGAAGCCTCATATGATTTTGGAGAAGAGTCACCGAAGTCCCAGATGTAACTATAAGGTGGCGTGCCCACTGAATTTTCGGAAAATTTATAATGTAATTCGTATAGTGGTGACTCTCTCATCGCACTAACTGTTGTTTGCAAGAGTCGCCCAACTTTGAATTCATTTTGGTGAGAACTTATACATGTACCTATTCCATCGTCATAAGTTAAAGAAACAGAATAAGTTTTCCCCGCGTCAAGCAACTTCGAAACAGAGTAAGATTCCACTGAATTAACAGTCTTTCCATCACTAAAAGTCCAGGTAAAATTTCCCGCCGCTTTAACAGGGACAAAATCAGATTTATAAAATTCGGTCTTAATGTTTTGATCATTATAAAAGTGCGCTCCTAACCAAAGCGCACTGTCAACGTTCATTTTTGAATTTGGTGTTAAAAATTTATAATCATTAAATAAAATAGTTAACGCATAGCCACAATTGCTACAATTGTTTTTTCGTAAATCACCCTTAAAAACATACATTTTAGCAATGGTATCCGTATAAAAAGAGGCGTTCATGTAATAATCTTCATTCCCGGCTTCTAAATTAATATTTTGCCCATCTGCATCACACTTCCCAAAAAAAACAGGGACATCACTCACAGCTTCCGGCAATTTATTTTTTTTACAGGCACTAGTAACAAATGCCATTAGAAAAATACTATATATTACTTTTTTTGTCACTGGCGTTTTATTTATCAAATAGTGTAAATTGAAGTCCGAAGCTAAAACCATTTGCTTTTTCAAGGTTCTTTATCTCTGAATTATTGGTAAATATATCCGTTAGGCTATATATATACCCGGCGTTAACGCTAATTTTTCGTGTAATCCTTAGCCTATAGGCTATGCTGAGTGCGTAGCTCATTTTATTCACCCCTTCATAAACTCCTTTTTGTTTGTTTGCGGTACTTTGTGATTCAGGCACATAATCACCCTTATCACTAACAAAAACGGTGCTTCTTGAATCAATTAGATAGGATGGTGTAAACCCAAGCCCAAGCTGGTTGCTGGAGTTTAAAGAATAATAGATGTTAACCGGGAGAGCCAAATAATAGAGACTATTACTAGTAATTACCGTAGAAGAATGCGCGGACCCAAAGTTATATTCTGTTTCTTTACTTATTGAAAAAGGTTGGGTTATATTTTCAATACTGTATCCTTGAACGCCAACACCAGCCACAATTTTTCTTGTTAAATAATAACCGTAGTTAAATCCTCCGAACCAGTTAAACCCTATTCCATCTTTTCCACGATCAGTCTTCCAACCACTTAAATATTTTGTTCCTATTTCGATATTTAAAAAGTGTGTTTTGGTTTTGCCTCCTTTCTTATAATAGTCTTCGTCGTAACATTTTAATGGACTTATCATAAGATTATCTATATCCAGATTCCCTTCATCGAAAGCGATATAAGGTTGAATTGAACTCAAAAACTCATAGTTCATTGCAGTTATTTCACTAATTCCACGGCCTGAATCTGACGTAGCAGGGTCATGACGTGCATTGTTATCATTATTAACCTCATGATCGTTTTGAATTTCAGTAGCTTTAACGGGATCATTTTTTTCAGGTTCACTATTAATCATTCCTTTTCCTGTATCCGAATTATCTGAAATATATGCCCTTTTTTCAGCAATATTGGCAATGTGTTCAACCTCGGTATAGGTTGGATTTATTGAAGAGTTATTCGCTTTAGATTGGTCAGTAATAACGGATTCTGATTCTCCGCCTAGATTATCTTTCGGAGCTAACTGATTTTTAAAAACTTGCTTATCCTGAGATGAAGAATTTACACTAACTGATTCAGCAAGGCCTTGCGCTTTTTGCGATAAGTATTCTATTTTGTTCGGTAAAGAAGAAGGAATTGCGTCAGGATGCGTTTCGTTTAAATCAACCGTTTTAGGTTCGAGCGAGACGGCCAGTTCATTTCCATTAATTCGAGTATCTGTTGATGCGCTTCCACCTGCTTTAGTTTCTCTATTTAAATATAATAGTGAAACAAGGACGGCAGTGCCTACAAACAGCCCTATACCTAATGAGGCATATGATTTGCCAGCTGCCTTTACAGCCCCTGGCAACCTCTCCGCATCAATCATGCGACTGGCTTTTTCCCAGTTACTTGAATCAAAGGGATAATCCACCCCTTCAGCTTTTTGCCTGACTTTCTTGTCAAATTCTTCTTCAAAACTCATCTTCCGTTGTTTGTTATACTCTTGTTAATACGCTGTTTTCAATATATTCCTTCAATTTTTGCCTTGCGGCATTTAAGTGCCATTTAGAAGTTCCCTCGCTAATATCCAAAATCTCTCCTATTTCCTTATGCGAGTAGCCATCAATGGCGAAAAGGTTGAATACCTTTTTTGTTGCGTCAGGTAGTTTGTCTATTTGATCTAATATTTGCTGACAGTTAATTCTATTTAAAGCCTCATTTACTTCTGAAAAATCAGAAGAGTCGAAGTACTCTTCAACATATGTTACCTTTTCCTTTTCCTTTTTATTTTTTCGGTATTCGTCAATTAATGTATTAACCATTATTCGTCTAACCCAAGCTTTAAAAGGCACCTCAGGCCTGTAGCTGCTTAAGTTCTTTAAAATCTTTAAGTAGCCCATGTTTAAAGCTTCAGAAGCGCTATCTTTATCCCGTGAATAGCGCATACATATACTCATCAAGTAGCTATATGAGAGCCTATAAAGTTCATATTCAGCCTTGCGGTCCTGCTTAATGCACAAAGCGATAAGTTGTGGCTGAATATTCATAAAAAGTCATTGGGAAACACAATTCCCTTTAATTTATACGAATAAAGATAAGGAATAGTTGGGTGATTCAACAGAATTATCTTATCAAAATTACAGGTAGCAAGACTCTTGTTAAAATTTAAGCAACTGCAATCAATTGTTTGGTTTATAATACTATAGAGGATTATATTTTTGAATGGAATTACTAGCTGATTCAAACGTAAAAACTAGGCCGTTTTTAAGAACTCGAACCTACATTCTTATAATTATATATCGACTATTTAGGGTAAACTAAATTTTAATGCGCCTTCGGCAAAAAAACTTTTGCAAATAAAATTGTTTGTTTTTGTTTTATAACCCCGAAAAGTATTATTTTTATAGTAAGGATTACATTCTAAAAACCAAAACGTTTACCCATGAAAAAAATTATTTTACTGATTATTGGTATGTTGTCATGTATTGGTATTTCATTTTGCCAACCGAACATATTGATTGAAGCCCCACTTAACAATCAAACTACAACTCAGGTTAGAGCACCAAATGGCACGTCTGCGCATGGTTTTCAAAGGGCTTGTGCTTTGGTTTTGCAAAGCGAATTAGTTAACATACCTGTTGGTACAACTTTGACTACATTTGGATTTACCCTAACTGCAGGAACTTCCGTTGTGCCGGTTTCCGGCAGTTTTACAGTCTACCTTCAGAACACAAATGATTTAACCTATTCAAAAGGCACTGTTTTTGCAACGGCTATTACTGGTATGACCACAGTATATAATGGACTAATGACTATACCACTTTCAGCCGGAGCCACTTCAATAAATCTGACTCTAACCACTCCTTTTACATACACAGGCGGAGGATTATACGTTGCTTACGACTGGATCTCTGGCGGCCCATATAGCCCAACCCCTGCAACATACCTGTCTGAAAGCACAGCATTAAATCCCGGCTGCGCCTCTGGTGCATCGGCTGTAAGCTCTCCAACCGCTTTGGCAACTTCAGTGTTCAGACCTTCATTTCTGTTTGGAGCCGTGAATACCAATAGTAACGATATACAGGTTCTCGGAGTCGAGGTTCCTGGGAGAGTTGCCAATAGTTTTAATACGCCGCACGCTATAAAAGCGGTTGTTAAAAATGCAAGTAATGTAACCCAAAATAGCATTGCTGTGAATTTAAACGTTGCAGGCGCTAACCTCTTTTCAAATGTTCAAACAATACCCAGTTTAAGTGCAGGCGGAACTACGACCGTTACTTTTGCCCCTTTCAATCCACTGATTCCTGGGGCGAACAACGTTTCGGTTTCCGTTGCATCCGATCAAAACAACTCCAATAATCTTCAGGTCTATTCTCAAAGTGTTACGTGCAGTGAAATGGCTCAAAACCCTGCTGTTGCAAATTATACCTCTAACTCCGTAGGTTTTGGTACAGGTTCAGGAATTATTTCATGGAATTATTTGAACCCTGTTACGTCCACACTTACAGGTTTGCGAGGGGCGGTTAGCACTAACACAGACGCAGTTGGGAATCAGTCTTGGGGTGTTCTGTTAAATGCGGCCGGTGCAATTATTGCCACCACGAACACAATCACCATTAGTTCGCCTATGTTGGGGAATTTTCAAGCATTTAATTTTACTGCTCCCCAAAATTTAGCCCCTGGAACTCAGTATTTTCTTGGCTTTGCTCAACCGGCCAATCCTGTTGCTTATTATCCAATGGGTACCAAAGCTTCTTCATATTTACCACCAAACTTATACGCAACTTGCGCACTTGCCGGTGGCGCAATGACGCCACTCGCACAAAATTTTGGGTATTTCGGTATTGAAGCCATTTTCGCCTCAACAGTTAATGTTGCTGTTAGCTCTTCAACAATTGTTTGTGGAAATCAAGCCATAATTACAGCTTCCAGTACAACTAATTATAGCTGGAGTACGGGAGCTACCTCATCAAGTATTTCTGTTAGTCCGACGTTAACCACTAGTTATACGGTCATTGCGACAAATACTTTAGGTTGTTCGTCAACCAAGGTCTCGACTGTGACCGTTAATCCATTGTCGCTTACGGTTACCAGTACGCAGTCCTTCGTGCCTTGCGGGACATCAGTTACTCTCGCAGCTTTGGGGTCTGGAAATTTTCTCTGGAATACGGGGTCGACGAATTCCAGTATTGTTATTACGCCGACATCCAATTTGACTTATTCTGTGTCGCTTAGTAATACACTTGGTTGTGTTACTTCAAGTTTTGTTCCTATTGTTGTTAATCCACTTCAAGTTATTCCTGCAAGCAGTTCACCGTCTGTTTGTGCTGGAAACTCCCTAACGATTAGTGCGACAGGCGCTACTTCTTATTTTTGGATTACGCCAACTGGAAGTTTAACAGGTCAGTCATTTGTGGCCAACCCGGCAACCAACAGCACTTACACCGTTGTGGGTACGAATACGGCAGGTTGCAGTAGCCTTAGCTTAATCAACATCACAGTCAACTCGTTTACAAATCTTTCTGTTAGCTCTACCAGTGTTGTTGCGTGCTTGGGAGACCTAATTAACATAATAGCGAGTGGTGCCGCCACATATACCTGGAGTTCGTTGGCTGGTATTTTCAATACACCAGCAATTTCAACTACCTTAGCCGCAAGCTCGCCAATTACGGTGAGTGGAACGGATTTGCTTGGTTGTGTTGCCACCAAAACGATTAACGCGATTGTCAATTCAGTTAATTTAAGTGTAAGCACTAACACTGCCATTTGCTCTGGCAGTTCTGCTCAATTAACAGCTAGCGGAGCAAACTCATATACCTGGAGCGGAACGGTTCTTCAGCAAAGCATAACTGTGAGCCCAACCCTAACAACTACCTATTCTGTGGCCGGAACAAGTACTAACGGCTGCGTTGGGAATGGCTTGGTTACTGTTACTGTCAACCCCACTCCTACTATAACGGCCGTGGCAAACAGAACTTTGATGTGTAAAAATGAGCTTAATATACTCACAGCAACGGGCGCTAACACCTATTCATGGTTGGCTGGAGGTACTGGGCCTACCATAGCCATCAATCCAACGGTAACAGGAACAGTTGCCTATAGCGTGACTGGAACCGATAACAACGGGTGTTCAAAAAACAGTTCGATTACTATTAAGATAAATACCTGCACAGGCTTGGAATCAATTAAACCAACGGTTAGTAACTTAAAAATATATCCTAATCCAACAGAAGGTCAGGTAACGATTGCAGTTGAAGATTTGCGCCCGAACATGAATTTTCAGATTTATAATTTATTTGGAGAACTGGTGTTCGAACAATATAATCTGATGACTGAAAATACAGTAAATATTGAAAAACTTGGGAAAGGTGTTTATATGATTTATTTGTTTGATGCGGGGAATAAAGTTGCAAGCGGTAAAATTATCAAGCAATAAACCGGGGGTCGGGGGGTCCAAGGATTGGTTTTTGAATCTTATTTTGAAGCTGAAAACCCACAAAAAAAGGCACTATTTAGGGGTAAATTATTTTGCTGTTTATCTAAAAGATGCTATATTTGTGCCCTGATTTAAAAAACTGAATAATGTATTTATCGTCGCAAATAAAAAAAGAGATTTTCAAGAAACACGGGGGAACCGAAAAAAACACTGGCAGCTCTGAGTCACAAATAGCACTTTTCACTCTCCGTATTGACCATTTAACCGGTCATTTAAAGAATAACAAAAAGGACTTTGGAACACAACGTTCGTTATTAAATTTAGTAGGTAAGCGTCGTGCATTGTTGGATTACCTAAAGAAGAATGACTTAATGCGTTACCGCGCAATTATCAAGACATTAGATATCCG
>CALMND010000239.1 GCA_937868565.1 uncultured Bacteroidota bacterium
TTTTTTGCGCACAATACTGTATATAAATTATCAATAAATTCAATATATTTGTTAATAAGCATGAGCCTGAGAGCGTTTATTTTAATCGGCTTATTAATTTGTTTTAAGGACAAAAATTTTTCCCAAGATTATTTTTCCTACGGCGGTGGAAACTATTCTGGTTTAAATCAGGTTATCTCCAACCCGGCAGCCGGGGCTGATAACCGCCTAAAAATAGATGTTATTCTAGGTGGACTAGATTTTAATTTTAATAACTCTTGGTTCGAAATAAAACGAGGGGCTTTAAAAAACACAGGCAAAATTACTAAACCAATATTTCCTTCAAGCTGGCAAAATTTAACGCCAAACGTTCCGAACAACTTATTTAAGAACTTTACAACCATTAATTCAAAAAAAAGTCGAGCACTGATTTTGGAAAACCGGGTTCTGTTGCCATCCCTCCTTTTTCAAATTGACTCAAAAAATTCGATTGGCTTTACCTGGAGTATTCGGCAAATGTGTAATCTCGACGGTATATCTCAGCAAATAATCTCCTTGTTTGAAAAGGAACTGGATTTTAGTGTCACTCAAAATAATAGAATACAAAATAAAAATCTAACGGTTGTGCAAATGGCCTGGGCGGAATATGGTTTAACCTACGCCAAAGTATTAAATGACAAAGGCAAGCACTTTCTGAAAGCCGGAATTACTCCAAAACTTTTGCAAGGACTGGAAAGTGCTTATCTGCTAGTTAAAGATTTGGACTTCCTTTTTAGCACAAAAGATACTTTGAGTTATTTTAGCACAAATTTTTCTTTCGGTCATTCTGCCAATATCAATTCACCATTAAAATCCAATCAACCTCTAAGGGACACTTATCACCGAGTTGCAAAACCTAAACTGGGTCTAGACTTTGGTATTATTTACGAGTGGAGACCAAAATATCAAAAATATTTTCACAACATAGATGCCACTCATGAAGCTTTGCGAAAAGATCTAAATAAGTACAAGTTAAAATTTGGAATTTCAGTAGTTGATATCGGACGCATAAGGTTTGATAAGGAAGGTAGCCACTATGATTTGAATGCCCATGTGAGTAGGAGTAATTTCAAAAAATTCACCACTGTGAAGAACTTTAATATGTTTGATTCTCTTGTTAAAGCAGACTTTTCAAACAAAAACGAAACCAAAGATTTTGCTATTCTATTGCCAACTGCAATAAACACCCAACTGGATTTTTCCGTTAATCAATTTTTTTATTTAAACTTTAGTGCACATATCGCCAATATTAACAAGTCGAATTATTATAGGGTTCATAATTACACCGCCTTCTGTTTTGCGCCAAGGATAGAACATTATTGGTTTGATCTTTCTTTGCCGCTTACCCTGAATACACTTTCTGCAAATCGTTTTGATTTTATCCTTACCGGCTTGAATGTAAGGCTTGGCCCACTATGTTTCGGGAGTAACGATTTAGTACCTCTATTTAAGGGCGATGTTTCCGCTTTAAATTTTTATGCAATTCTCAAAATCGCAATTCCTTTCAAACGAATAAGGGATGTAGACAGGGATGGCGTCATTGACAAAAAAGACAACTGTCCTGATATTGCAGGGGAGTATGCATTAAATGGCTGCCCTGATAAGGATCACGACGGTGTGATAGACAAAATAGACGCCTGCCCTAATCAACCTGGTTTGCCCTCACTAAGAGGTTGTCCCGATAAAGATGCCGACGGAATTAAGGATGGCGACGATGCATGTCCAACACAGCCTGGGTCGGAATTTTACCAGGGCTGTCCGGATTCAGACAATGATTCCATAATAGACAAAGAAGATCTATGCCCAAACCAGAATGGTTTAAAAAAATTTAAAGGCTGTCCAGATATAGACGCAGATGAAATACCTGATAAAGACGATTTGTGCCCAACAGCAAAAGGACCAATAAAATTTAGAGGCTGTCCGGATAAAGATGGTGATAAGATTCATGACGGCATAGACCAATGTATAGACATAGCAGGCCCTTTAGAAAATAAGGGTTGCCCTTGGCCAGACATCGATAGCGACGGAATAATAGATAAATTAGACTCTTGTGTTGATGTGCCAGGGCTTGCTCTACATAAAGGTTGCCCTGCACCATTTTTAATAGCTAAGGAAGAGGGTCGAATTTTGGAAAAGGCTTATTCGAATTTGGAGTTTAAACCTGGTAGCGATAACATTAAAAAAAACTCGTACCCCGCCTTAGACGAATTGGTAAAACTGATGCTGAGTCACAAAAAAGATTGGAAAATAAAACTCAGTGGCCATACAGATAATATTGGAAACGAAGCTACCAATTTAACTTTGTCTGAAAAACGAACAAAAGCTGTTCAAGTTTATTTGAATAGAAAAGGTTTACCCAAGGAAAATATCATAATGGAATGGTTTGGACAGAGTCAATCCATAGCCAGTAATTTGACTCAGACGGGTAGGCAAAAAAACCGAAGGGTAGAAATGAAAATACTAGCTAAAGATTAACAAAACACTACTCTTTTATTATTTTGTCGTAGTGAACCCCGGATTTGTTTCGTATTTCAAGAAAGTACATTCCCGAGTTTAGTTCCGTGTATTTCACACTATCTAAAGATTTTGCGCTAAAAACAAGACTTCCGGAGACATCATAAAATAAATACTCATTTTCTTCATTTCCAACTTCACTATTAATAAATAACTTGTCCCGAAAAGGATTAGGAAATACTCTGTATTCTTCCCCACGAACTATAAAATTATCTATTCCCGCTACACTAAAGTAGGAATCGCTTCCATATACCAATGCTGTAATAGTAGGAGTTCCAGCAAATAGCTGATATATCGTATAATTGATACTTAAAATCGGGAATTTCTTTCCGGGTTTATAGTAATTATAGATAGTTTGATTAAATGCTCCTACCGGAAATATACCACTACTTAAAGTCAAAATCTCAACACTTTTTAAACGCAATACGTTGTTAATAGTATTACCGTTTGGAAAATTAACTATGCCCACCCCATCCGCAGAAATAGTGATATTGCCATTGCAAGCTCCAGTCGTTCCATTGTATTTAAAACCACCGCTTACGGGGTCGGTTAAACTATAACCATAGTTGACTGGATAACCGGCAATAATTGCTGAATTCGTGAAGGTGAGGGTCAGAGAAGGAGAATAAGCTCCCATTAATTCTGTTTGTTGCGGGTTGGTTATTGACTTGTAATAAGAATACAACGCGTCTCGGTGTTGCAGGTATGAAGCCCCTGGGTAAGCACTGGCGCCAGGTGCCGCGACAGGTGTGAGAAATGAGTCGATTACCACCGGGAACGAGCCCACTAATTTTGTAAAATCCCAAATACAGTTACCGCCAGTTATATTTATTGGCAGGCCAGTCGTATAAGCACTGGTATCCATTCGATAATTCTTGTCAACATCTCCAATAACGGGCTCATTAAAACTTTGGGTAAGTGTCTGTGCACTCCATTCCGAAAAAAGAACTACATGAAGCATCAAGTAAATTTTCCTCATATCTGTTTTATTTTATAATGTTCGTTACGTCTAAAGTCTCTGTTATCCGATGCTCAGACAAGTTCATCGAAACGTTTAGATAATTCTACTGATTTTAATTCGCAACTATCCTATCATTCCTATTTTAAAGATATTAAATTATTCCCACATTTTACGGGGTTGAAAAAAGTGCATTTAATTTTCCGGCTCCCATGAACTCCTTTGCAAAATGGTCATACTCTGAAAAATCATCTGGCTTAATTTATAGCTGCGAATTACAAAAATTAATTTGTTCTATTTTTTGGATTACGTCATCCCGAACGAAAAATTATTGGACCAATTAGCACAATAATAGGGTGAGTGGCGTATTACGTCGTTTTTTGGTCCATTTTTAGTGTATAATGCTTTTTCTCGCCGACCTAGAATCAAAAAAAAAAGTAATTTTATTGCCTATTAGCTTTAGCATGAAACATTTAAATAAAATATTTTTCTTGATTGGCATTTTGTGGCTTTTTTCGCTGCACACTTTCGCTCAGAAATCAGACTACGGAACCAAAAATTACAAAAAACATGCCGTTTGGATTCAAATGATGAATGACCCAAAAGCGAATTATTTTGAAACAATCAAAGCTTTCCGAGAATATTGGAAAGACAGGGTCTTGCCAAAAGAGCCGTTTGAAAATGAAAGTTCTGAAGCCTTTGAAAAAGAAGTTGGTCTAGAAAAAGAGGGCGCATCGGAAAAAGAACGAGAGCGTGAAGAAAAAGAACGCCAAAGTAACGCTCAAGACGGTGCAATAAATTACGGTGCCGAGGTTCGTGCTTTTAAAGGTTGGATGCAAGATACAAAACCGTGGTTACGGGCGGATGGAAGTATTATCAGTGCAGAAGAAAGGCAAAGTATTATCGACAAACAGTCAAAGGAGCTTAAGGCAATTGAATTGCAAAACAGGAAGAAATAAATATTTAATATATGAAAAGACAATTATATTTTCTGGCCTTCAGTTTTCTTTTTGTGTCTCATCAGGCTCAGTTAGCCAACTGGACTCCGGTGGTTGCAGGCACAAATTTCCCAACAAATGTATCTGGTCAAATAAATGGAATCGCGAGAATTTGCCAAATGAAATTTCATGCCACAAATCAAAATAAATATTATTGTGTAACCGCGCAAGGTGGCCTATTTCTTAGTAATAATCAAGCTTCCAGTTGGACTGTTGCCCCAGGAACTGAAACGCTAAACAGTAGCTGTGCGTCTATGTGCATAGATTATACGAACGACCAAAATATTTATCTGGGCACTGGGGATCCTAATTATTATTCTAACGGTCAGGGAATTTACAAATCAACGAACGGCGGATTAAGTTTTAGCCCAATGTCTTTGACTAATTGTTTAGTAATTGAAATTTTACAGAATCCAACAAACCCAAGCGAATTCGTGGCTGCTACCAATAAAGGAATATATAAATCTAGCAATTCCGGTATAAACTGGACAGCTACTACGGCCACCACGCTTCCGTTTTGTGATTTGAAGACAAATGCAGCCGCTAACTCGCAGACACTTTACGCCTGTACTACCGAAACGCTTTCCAAATTTATGCGTTCAACCGATTTTGGAAGCACCTGGACACAAATCACAAGTGGGATAGTAAATTCCAATACTTTTATTACTTCAGGAGCGCGTATTGCGGTTACACCTGCGAACACTAATGTTGTTTATTTTGAAATTATAAGTGACGGCGGGATTGTGCACAAATCAAACGACGGAGGACTAAACTTTCTGGTCAAGAAAAGCGGAGGAACTCCTTATTTGACCTTTTACAATAATTCCAATACATCTAGTGGTCAGGGTAACTATAATAACACCATTGCGGTAGATAATAGCGACCCGGCTAAAGTTTGGCTCCAGTCACACAATACCTGGTTCTCAGCCGACAGCGGCGCTACGTGGACCATGCTCACCTTCTGGGCAAATAAGGTACACACAGATATGCATCAAATTCAGAAAGCGCCATTTGATAATTCAAAATTATATAGTTGCAACGATGGAGGTGTTTGGCTAAGTACTGATGGAGGAAATAACTGGTCAACTAAAAGCGACGGTCTTTACGCCTACGAAATAGGCGATGAAACGGGTGTTAGCAGTTTGATAAATAAAGATTTTGTAAGTATTGGCACTCAGGATAATGGTAAATTATATGCTGACGCTACAGGATGGTATACCATTGGTGGAGGAGATGATTATGCAAAAAGACAATGTGATTATAACGGACATATTTACTTTGACGGTTTAAATCGTCAAGTAAATCATACCGGCCCTTCTGGCCCATACGGACTGCCAACGGCCAACTGGAATGCCTTTGGTTTTAACCGAACGAACGCAAATCTTGGATTCATGGGGTTTAACGATGTTTATCGCACGACAAACCTTAATGCAGCGAACCCTACTTGGACCGTGATTGCCAGTTTAAATCAACCAATAAAAGCCGTACACAGTTGTGTAGCCGACCCTAACCGCTTATATGTATTGTTGAATAGTGGAGGAATGTATATATCCTCCAACGCGCTTTCGCCTTCGCCGAGTTTTTTTTATGTGGCCCTTCCAAGCTCGGCCAGCAATTTAGGAAGTATTGCAACCATGGCTAACAATGCTGATATAGTTTACGTTTCAGCTAACAACATCGTTTATCGGTCGGCTAATGGAGGGGTAAACTGGACGAACGTTACCTTTAATTTACCTAATGTTAATCACAGGCGTATTATTGCGGAGACATATGGCGGCACTCAGGAATTGGTTTTTGTGGCCACGAATAACGCGGTGTATTATAAAAAAGTTGGACAAGTTGTCTGGACTAATTATGGCACAAATTTACCGTCAAGAAAAAGCCCCACTGGCTTCTCGATGTTTGATAATGGAACGAATCAAAGTAGAATCCGCTATGCCTCATACGGAAGAGCTATTTGGGAAAGTAGTTTTGACAATTTAAGAGCTTTTAGTGCAGAAATAATTTTTAAAGATACAACGATTACCTGCAGTAGCCCCTCTATTCAGGTATCAGATGGCTCCGTTGGAACAAATAACTCCCCAATTACTTATACTTGGAATTTCCCCGGCGGCAGCCCACTTACCGCTTTTACGTCTAGCGCCAATGTGAGTTATTCTGCTACCGGAGTTTATACGATATCTTTGACCATAAAAGATGCACTTAATGCCATATCCACAAGAACAGTAGCAAAGTTTATTCAAGTAATAAATTGTAGCCCCGACACAGTGCCTGGCAAAGCAATTTTTGTAAATGGCAACGGTAACTATGCGACTACTCCGCCGCTTCCGTTGGGAAATACAAACTCGGTCACCATATCCGCTTGGATAAAAATTGATGTAGCGCAATCTTCTTTTGCGGGAATTATATTTTCGGGCAACGGAACGGCAACAGGACTAAATTTTATGAATGGAAACCAGATTGGATATCATTACAATGGACTTGCAAGTACCTATAATTTCTCAGGTGGACCAATCATACCGATGAACGTATGGGTGCATGTGGCTTTGGCTACTTCCGCTAATTCTTCCACCATTTTTGTGAATGGCTGGCCGTATATTAATAATGTTCCTAACACCCCTATTAATTTCACAAGCGGCTTTAATCTAGGGAACGACAGAAATAATGTAGCGAGAACAATGATAGGCCAAATAGATGAAGTTTGTTTTTATAACCGCACACTTTCTCAAAATGAAATAAGAGAAGTCATGCATCTTACCAGAAATCATGGCCCGATTGACAATTCTTTAAAAACTTACTATCAATTTAATGAAGTAGGTACAAGCATATACGATAGAGCAGGTTCTGCAAATGCTTTGTTGAATGGTAGCTCGACACACCTATTGTCTACCTCTCCGGTTGGAAGCGGCAGTAGCTTCAGAGCAACAATAACGACTCCTGGAGTTACCAACTTTACTAACGAAGGAGTTAGTTTAACTTTCCCGGGAGGGCCACTTCCCAATGGTGAAATTTGCGTTACACGCCTAAACATACAACCGGATTCGGTTCCGGTTGGACGCTCGTTCACAAACTCAGCGAAAAAATATTGGATCATTAACAACTACAGTAGTTTGTTTTTTAATCCCATTAACAATGTAACATTAACAGGTTACGGGAGTATAAGTGCTACGCAAACACTGGCCCCGCGCAAGTTTAAATTATACTCTAGGGCTACAGGAGATTTTCTGGCTTCGAGCTGGAACAGGATTGATAGCGCTTATGCCGCCACAACCGGAACGAATGGGGTGCTTTCTTATAACGGCTCTGGCATTTTCGGTTTTAACAATCAATTTACAATTTCAAGAGATTCATGTTTAGCCTCTGTTACACCCACAATCACTTTTATTAACAACCCAGTGTGTAGTGGAAGTTCAGCAACGTTAACGGCTAACGGAGCTCTGAATGACGCTTCCAATTGGAAGTGGTACGGGGGTAGCTGTGGAGGCACATTATTGGGCACAGGAAATTTCCTAGTTATTTCACCAGCAGTTGCAACTACTTACTATGTGAGGGGTGAAGGCGGCTGTGCGTTAACAGGTTCTTGTTCTGCTTTAACGGTTAGTATTAACACGGCACCTTCTGCGCCAGGAAATATTATTGGCTCAATAAAAACATGTGAGGGCAGCAACAACATATACAGTGTTTCACCTATAGGGGGCGCTAGCGCTTATACTTGGTTATTACCCAATGGATGGACGGGTTCATCCTCAAACAATACGATTTCCACAACGGCAAACTTAACTAGCGGAACGGTTTCTGTAGCTGCAACAAATTCATGTGGCACTTCGCCCTTTTCAAGCTTAAATGTTGCTGTAAATCTTTCCATAACCGCGTCTCAATTCGTTACGATCTGTTATGGCAAGAGTTTAACAGTTGGCGCACATGCCTATTCTACAACGGGAACATACACTGACATGCTAGTGAGGGGAAATGGCTGTGATAGTCTGCTTACAACACATTTAATTGTAGAACCGGTCATTGACGTTACTACCAATAATTCCGGGTATGCACTTTCATCCAACGCTATTGGAGCCACATACCAATGGTTGGATTGTAACGCCAGTCCCGCAATTATAGTTGGAGCAACATCGCAAACATACACACCGAACGCAAACGGGAGTTATGCCGTTATTGTGACATTGAATAATTGTTCAGACACAAGCGCCTGCGAAAGTTTTGTAACCACTGACATAGACAAGCAACGTTCAAAAGATCAAATTAGAATTTACCCTAATCCTCTTACCAACAAAATATTCGTTGAAACAAGTTTGGATCATGCAACAATCGCTTTTTTGAATACTTTGGGTCAGGAAATTCTTAATCTGAAAATAACCGGTTCACATAAGGAAGCGATTGATTTAAGCGCTTTTGCTAACGGAATTTACTTCTTAAAAATTAGCAATGAAGAAAAATACTTCATGGAAAAAATTATTAAACAGGAATAGTTCCGGTATACAATTTTTTATACGCGAATTCACTATATTACCAAGTTAAAGATAAAATGAATTCTTCCAAAATTAAAAAAGTTGCCGTTATGACCTCTGGTGGCGATGCGCCGGGTTTAAATGCGTGTATCAGAGCTATTGTGAAAACTGCCAGCTATAACAATTTAATTGTTCTAGGAGTTAATCGCGGATTTGACGGATTGATTGAGGGAGATTTTATCCCCCTTAGAGAGGCAGAGGTTAATAACATCATTCAAATAGGCGGTACAATTCTAAAATCGTCTAGAAGTGTGAAATTTAAAACCAAACAGGGTCGAAAAGAAGCTAATAAAAAAATTGTAAGCGAAAATATTGATGCTATTTTTTTAATTGGTGGAGATGGTTCGTTTCAGGGCGCAAAGGTTTTTATACAAGAATTCGACATTCCGTTTATTGGGATACCAAAAACAATTGACAATGATATATACGGAACAGACGCGTGCATTGGATACGATACAGCACTTAATACTGCCATGCAGGCGATTGATAAAATAAGGGATACTGCTCGTTCGCACGGACGTATATTTGTCGTAGAAGTAATGGGAAGAGATTCTGGTTACATTTCTTACGGAACTGGTATTGCCACGGGCGCCGAAACGATTTTAATTCCTGAAACCAGGGAAGATAACGATAATCTGAAACGTTTACTTAAAAAAGCACTTAATGAAAATATCAGCTCACTTATTATCATTGTGGCGGAAGGTGATGAGAGTGGTGGAGCCTTAAAAGTAGCGGATACTGTGAGGAAACACTTACCTAGCTCTGATGTGGAAATTTGTATTTTAGGGCACATTCAAAGAGGGGGAAGTCCAACAGCAGCTGACAGAATTTTAGCCTCCCGTTTTGGATACGCCGCAGTAAAATATCTTTTAGAGGGAGGAAGTAATGTCATGGTGGGCCTGCAAAAAAATCAAATTCATTTTGTTCGATTAAATAAAATAGTAAGGCAGCATTTACACGTCAATAAAGAATTATTGAAAATGATTACCGTTTTAACAGACTGATATCGTATTTAGTGAAATTCAAAATGCCGAACCTATGTTGAATTTAGCGTCGCGAAAATTATCCCAAATAATTTTTTAGGTTTTTGCTCCTCGAGGTATGCCTTAATCCGCGTATAGCCTTCTCTTTTATCTGCCTTACCCGCTCCCTGGTTAAATTGTACTTTTCACCGATTTCTTCCAGTGATAAAGAACCATTGGTCCCGATTCCATAAAATAAAACCAAAACGTCTCGTTCTCTTTCTGATAGAGTATTTAACGATCTTTTTATTTCGATTTCTAGGGAGGTTTTCATTAATGGTGCGTCCGGAACTTCTGCGTTGGGATCCGAGAGAACTTCCATCATAGAAAATCCATCACTCATAGGAAAGGGAGCGTCGGTTGATACATGCCAACTGGAGGCAATTAAGGTACGCACGATTTCGTCCTCCGATATTTCGGTTGACTCAGAAAGTTCCTGCGGTGTGGCTGGTCTTTCCAGTTTTTGCTCTAACACAACTTGCGCTTTTCTTATTTTATTTAAAGCACCAATTTTATTTAGAGGCAACCGAATTACCCGTGATTGTTCTGATAGAGCTTGCATGATGGATTGACGAATCCACCAAACGGCATAGGAAATAAATTTAAACCCTCGTGTTTCGTCAAAACGTTTGGCAGCTTTAATTAAACCCAGATTTCCTTCATTAATTAAATCAGGTAGACTTAAACCCTGGTTCTGAAATTGTTTTGCAACAGACACAACAAATCTCAAATTCGCCAAAGTTAATCGTTCCAGTGCTTTTTGATCTCCTGCCCTTATTTTTTGCGATAAAATGGTTTCTTCTTCCACAGTGATAAGAGGAATTCTTGAAATATCAACCAAATATTTGTCCAAAGATTCTGTATCTCTTCTGGTAATTGATTTAACTATTTTAAGTTGACGCATTTTTGCTTTTTAGTAGGGGGGTATAGAAAAGGGCCCGTTTTTCGGACCCCTTTTTAAGCGATTTTTACTAGCTTGTAACGCGAACATTAATCGCATTCAAACCTTTTTTTCCATTTTCAACTTCAAATTCTACTAGGTCGTTTTCTCTTATATCTTCGGTCAAACCTGACGCATGTACAAATATTTCTTGTCCATTTTCTTCTTTAATAAAGCCAAAACCTTTGGCTTCGTTAAAGAATTTTACTGTTCCATTTTTCATTTTTGTTTGTTTTATGATGAAGCAATCCGAATTGTTATCGTGATTTTTTGCTTCTTCGGTTATTATTAAGTTTTTAATTAACTTGTTACACGAACGTTAATGGCGTTCAAACCCTTTTTTCCATTTTCAACTTCGAATTCTACGAGGTCGTCTTCTCTTATATCTTCGGTTAAGCCTGATGCATGTACAAATATTTCTTGTCCATTTTCTTCTTTAATAAATCCAAAGCCTCTTGCTTCGTTAAAGAATTTTACTGTTCCATTTTTCATTTTTTGATTTGTTTTATGATGAAGCAATCCGAATTGTTATCGCGATTTTCTGCTTCATCGGTTATTATTCATTTTGTATTGGTACTATGAGAAAGGATGTTTCGATACAATCTCAATATTTTTTTTAATTAATTTACTGATGTCTTTCATGTATGGCATTTCGTCTTTTGCGCAAAAAGACAGCGCAATTCCTGAACTGCCTGCTCGGCCCGTTCTGCCGATACGGTGGACATAAGTTTCTGCCTGTTCAGGGATTTCATAATTAATTACGTGCGACAGTTTATCTACATCAATCCCTCGTGAGGCAATATCAGTGGCCACAAGCACACGAATCGTTCTGTCTTTAAAACCCTTAAGTGCTCTTTCCCTTGCGCCCTGCGACTTGTTACCGTGAATAGCTTCCGCTTTAATCCCATTTGTATTAAGGTCTTTAGCAACTTTATCTGCACCGCGTTTTGTTCTTGTAAAAACCAAAACACGCTCTATTTTGTTATTTTTAATGACATAGTTTAGCAATAAGCGTTTATTTTCCTTGGCCACATAGTAAATGCTTTGTTCCACTAAAGTAGCAGGAGAAGAAACCGGGGTAACTGAAATATGCACAGGATTTTTAAGCAGCGTTGTTGCCAGTTTCATAATATCTGGTGCAACAGTGGCTGAAAAAAACATGGTTTGCTTTTTAGCGGGAAGTTTAGCGATAACTTTTTTAATGTCGTTGATAAAACCCATGTCCAACATGCGATCC
>CALMND010000240.1 GCA_937868565.1 uncultured Bacteroidota bacterium
AAACACGGGTTCGATTCCCGTACGGGCTACCATCAGAAAAAGAGATCGAAAACGCTCTCTTTTTTATTTGGCGCCGGCTGTAATTTTAAATAAGAGTACTATCGAGTTCAAAACGGTCGGTAATTGTTCAAAGAGTCAAGGCGTTATTTCTTTACGGTTTAAGTTAGTCTGAGGGTGACAAAGCTCAGTCAGAATTTGTATCCATCTTTCAAGTCACGGAAATAGGATTCTGAGATTAGAGTTTAACATAATAAACGTCGTTGTTCGTGCGTCTTATGTTAGTTGACTCAAAGCCGCCTGCTTCGGGGATGAGTTCTTTCAAATCAAAAACGCGACATCCCTTACTCAGCCCTTCAAAAATTAAAGTAAAGCCTTTTCCATCATTGAGTGTCCATTCGGGAGCAAACGAAATATTAAATGCGGTTAGTAGTTTGGCTCGTCGGCCGTTTTCACGTTCTATCAAAAAAGTGCTGGGCCAAATGCGATACGCGTAATTTTCTTCGTCTGAATTTATAGTACAATGTACAATGGTTTGTCGTTCTGTATCTTCCTGCGTTTTTACTTCTTCAATTACTTTTGGCTTCTCAAGTGTTTCGGGCATTCTGTTTTTTACCAAGCTAATACTACTAAATCTAAAGGAAATAATCAAGCGCTTCAAATTAATTTTAGCACACATATGGTCTCATTTTTAATAGCTTAATTATTATCTATATTTGATACAAATTAAATAGACTTAACATTATGCTAAAACTAGTTAAACTTTTTATTTTTTTTATTAATGCCTTTCTTTTTTTTTCTTGCGGAACGGTTAGGCTTACTGAAACTGAATCAATCGGCAAGAATCCCAGTAAAGAAGGGGTAAGCGAGAATGAGGATCTACGTCTAAGCTATGATTTTTGGGGAGAGCACGGTCTGATGTATTTTACAATTTATAATAAATCAAAAAAGCCAATTTACATCGACTGGAAAAAATCCGTTTACATCCATAACCAATGGAAAAATGATTATTGGGTGGAAAAAACAACTTCGGAGTCCTTTACAATTCCTATAGGTGACGAAAACAGTCGTTCGTTTAAAAATGTTATGTCAACGGTAGTTTCGGAAAGAATAACATTTGTGCCGCCCGATTGTTATGTATCTGTGCCGGTAACTTTTGAAATTTTAAATCACCTTAACCGCAAACAGCAATTGCACAATTACAGGGAAAGTAAAGTAGTTGCTATTTCTGACAACCTGCGATGGGATGAAAATTCCAAAAAGGAAGTTATCCAGAAGGCTGACAACAAGGGAAGTTTTAGGGCGTTTACACTTACTTATAATAAAGAAAATTCACCTTACCGCTTTCGTAACTTTATTACTTACTCTTTTGATGAAAAATTTGCTACCGAAAAAAGTTTTGACAACGAGTTTTATGTAAAACGGTTTGTGCAAATGCGCTCTATGCAATTTTTTGGACGACCTTTTGTGCGTACCCGCCAACCGAAGGCGCCGCGCATGATGAGAAATGGACTAATTAAAATTTCAGAATCTTTTTCAACTTACTCATCGCCCTTTAAAAAGAAAACTACCTTTTATAAAACACTATGATTTTTTTTTGGTAATGAATTTTACGCTTTTCACAGCTGTTAATTGATTATGGAAATACAAAATCACAATAAGCGACTAGTTTTATTTTGGAGATGAGTTAATCTAGTTGGAGTATATTAAAATCAAATCTTTATGACAAAAAAAGTTTCATTTTTCCTCCTGTGTAATTTTGCTTTTCTTTTTGTGGTAAAAGCTTTTAGGCCCATAGGGCATGTTTTACTAAAGAATGAAATTGTGGCGAGTTTGCCGGAGGGTAATATTTTTAAGAAAGCCATGCTTAAGCACCCTGAGGTGGCTGCCTGGGGAGCGGTTGCGCCTGATTTGGCCTACAGTATTGATTTTAGCAAAACCTGGAGAAAGGGATGGAAACACCAAATGAAAAACTCATGGCAAATGGCGGATATGGCACATTATAATGCCATAGGGACTTTCATAACTAATCTAATTAAGGAAGCTTACGAAACAAAGGACGAACTTTTTTTTGCTTTTGTTGGTGGTTGGATTACTCACGTAGCCGGCGATTTTGCTTCCCATGGAATTTATGTAAAACCAGAGGCAGGTTATTACATTGGTTATGAAAAGGGTAGGGATTTGCATGGGAAACTGGAGAAGATGGCAGACGCGTATTTATATAAAAAATATGCGAAGAAGTATTGCTATTCGTGTGATACATTTTGCCCCCAAACCTATTGGAAAGCTTTTTTTGGTGTCAAGCCAATTTACCAACCAAGTGAATACTGTCTCATAAATGATATGATCGGAGGAAGCGTTCAAAATAGCTTCAATAAGGTATATAAACAAACCTTTCAGCTGGATTCGGCTGAGGTCAATTTGGTGGATTTGGCTTATACGTATTACAGAGCGGTGGGGCTTGGTTTGGGGAAATTTACCGGTGGCAAGTTCAAACAATACACCAACAAACAGGCCGAGATATTGATAAATGACAAAAAACATAATCGAAAAAATCTTATTGACTCTGCCTTTAAAATGGGCATAGATTCCGGTACTTCTTATTTAACCAGAGCAGCGAATAAAAAGTATGATTTTGGAAATAATTGGAATTTAGACATCGGAGAAAACGGTTCGCCTACTTATCTTATTAGAATTGATGTTGGGAATAAGAAGAATGCAAGAACTAAAAATAATGTATTTGTTACCTTCAAAAATAAGGAAGATACACCTGGAGAAAGAATCAGGTTAACAACAAATTTTATGTTCTTAAAGTTTGCCTTTTATCACAAGGATTCATACATATATGCAGTTTATTTGGGTGGTCCTTTCGGTGAATTGGCCGATGCATGGAAGCCCGACAAACTAAAGGAGATAATTCTCGAAACCCGAATACGTTGGGTGAATGTTTATCCTAATTACCTTCGCGCCAAAAAAGTCACGATATATTATGAAGGTAAAGAGTTGGCAACCAAAGTGCCGGAATCTGGTGATTCTTTAGTAGTTATTAAAAATTGGCGCTGGGCCAAGACCCGAATTAAATTGTAATACTGGCGACTATTCGCTGAGAATTTTCTTTCGAAATTTTTGAAAAAAATTGATACTTATATTTTAATTCAGATCCTCTTGCGATTAATAAAATATACTGCAGCAATACCAAACAAGCCGCCAACAATGGTATGAACTTGAATGATTTCTCCTAAAAAAAGCCAGGACGATAAAGCGGCAGCTAGGGGAACAAGAAAAATAAAACTGCTGGCTTTTTCGGAACCTAATTGTGTGGTGGCATAAAAATATAAGGTGGTGGCTAAACTTGTAACTATTACGGAACCAAATACCAAATTAATCCAAAACCACTTATCGGTAATGGTTAATGCATGTCGCATTTCTTCTAAATCAAGTCCTGGCAGGTAACACAAAAGTGTTATAAAGTACTGCCAAAAACTGAAACCAAAGGAGCTGCCGTATCGGCCCGCACGAGATGTGAACTTACTCATGATGGCCCAGGAAAAAGCAGCCAACAAAAAATACAAGTTACCACTATCAAAAATATGTTCGGGACTTTGCCAGGCTTCCAACAAAATAATACCGGCCAGAAAACCACAAACTAAACCGATGCGTTCGTTGGCACCGGGCATTTTTTTGCTTAGTACTATGCCCAAAACATAAGCCATAATGGGATTAAGCGTGGTTACCAAAACACCACCCGCGCCTGCTTGTCCTTTTTTTACACCGAGATAAAAAAGATAACTGTATAAGGCCAGTAAAATCGCGGAAATGAAAAGGGAAGGCAAGCCTTGTTTTTTAATGAGAATGGATTGTTTTAAAAAAAAAAATAAAGGAATAAGAGACA
>CALMND010000241.1 GCA_937868565.1 uncultured Bacteroidota bacterium
CTCGGCACTCCCACAACCTGAATATAAAATGAAGGATATTTCAGGAAAAGAAGTATCTCTCAGCGAAATTAAAACGTCTAAAGGCATCTTAGTTATTTTTAGCTGTAATACCTGTCCTTATGTAAAGCTTAGCGAGTCGCGTATTAAGGAGTATAGCGATTTATGCCTGACCAACGGTATCGGCTGTGTATTAGTTAATAGCAATGAGGCACAACGTTCTGAGGACGACAGTTTTGACGAGATGTCTAAATATTACGCAGCCCAAAAGCTTAAGTGCTACTATACAGTGGATGAAAAAAGTATGCTAGCTAATTCATTCGGAGCGGGACGAACACCGCAGTGTTTTTTATTTAACGGTAAAGGCTTAATATATAAAGGAGCTATAGACGATAATGTAAAAGACCCTAACGCCGTTAAGGAAGCCTATTTAAAAAACGCCCTTAACGCCTTAATAAAAGGTGAAATGCCTAGAGTGCAAGAGACCAAATCTATTGGTTGTACGATTAAGCGTTTGGAGTAATTTTTATTATTTTACTATTTTTCTTTCATGTTTGGCAAACAGCTTGATTCAGAAGATTTTTATTACAGCCCGCAGGGCTATTTAGTTTTCACTGAAAAATATCATATGAAGCGAGGGTATTGCTGCAAAAGCGGTTGTAAACACTGCCCTTTTGGATACAATAAAAAAACAGGAGAGTTGGATAAGCCAAAACCTACAGAAACCTAATTTTCGAATTTGAAGCAAAGTTGTTTGAACAACATATTTTGCTGAGGTTTGTAGTCTAGATTAAATCAAAATTAAATGAAAACTTTTAAAGAACTTGTATTACAAGGCCTCCCTGATGAACTGCCAGAGTATAAAATATACGATACAGAAATTAATCACGCACCCAAACGCAAGAATATATTAAGTGTCGAGGAAAAAAAGTTGGCTCTCAAAAATGCCCTCCGTTATTTTGATAAAAAACATCACGCCGTTTTGCTTAAAGAGTTTTTACTTGAATTGAAGACTTATGGCAGAATATATATGTATCGATTTAGGCCAGACTATAGAATATTTGCACGACCAATTGAGGAATACCCTTATCGTAGTGTACAAGCAGGAGCTATCATGCATATGCTAAGTAACAATTTAGACTACGCCGTAGCACAACACCCTCATGAGTTAATAACTTATGGAGGCAATGGGGCTGTATTTCAAAACTGGGCGCAATATCTTATCACTATGCAGTACCTAGCTACTATGACCGACGAACAAACATTGGTCATGTATAGCGGGCACCCAATGGGATTGTTCCCCTCTCATAAAGAAGCGCCAAGAGTAGTTATAACTAATGGATTGATGATACCTAACTACAGTAAACCGGACGATTGGGAAAAATTTAATGCCCTTGGGGTAACTCAATATGGGCAAATGACAGCAGGCAGCTATATGTATATCGGTCCGCAGGGGATAGTTCATGGCACAACAATAACCATTATGAATGCCGCAAGAAAGAAATTCGAAACAGAAGAAAATCGAAAGGGTAAATTATTTGTAACATGTGGTTTAGGTGGCATGAGCGGGGCGCAGCCTAAAGCGGCGAAAATAGCGGGATTAGTTTCTATTACGGCGGAAATAAATCCAAAGGCTGTTCATACCCGGCATTCTCAAAAGTGGGTCGATGAGGTTTATACAGATTTAACCCTACTAATGTCGCGAACTAAAAAGGCTATCCGCGATAAGGAGGCTGTTAGTCTTGCCTATGAGGGCAACGTCGTTGACTTATGGGAGCGGCTAGTCAAAGAGGAAATAAATGTAAATATAGGTAGCGATCAAACCTCGCTGCATAATCCGTGGGCTGGAGGGTATTATCCGGTTGATTTTACTTTGGAGGAAAGTAATAGAATGATGGCAGAACAACCGGAGCAATTTAAAATAGAAGTTCAAAAAACCTTAATACGCCATATTAATGCAATAAATACTCTTCATAAAAAAGGGATGTACTTTTTCGACTATGGAAATGCTTTTTTATTGGAGGTTTCTCGAGCGGGGGGAGATGTTTTAAAGGATAAGCAAACAGGGGAGTTTAAATATAATTCTTATGTTCAGGATATTCTAGGCCCCATGTGTTTTGATTTTGGTTTTGGTCCTTTCCGTTGGGTTTGCACAAGCGCAAAACCGTCAGATTTGGCTATAACGGATATGTTAGCTCAAAATGTTTTGGAAGAAATATACCAAATCGCGCCTGAGGAAATTAAGCAGCAATTACACGACAATATTGTTTGGATAAAGGAAGCGCAACAAAACAATTTGGTGGTTGGTTCACAAGCGCGAATACTTTATGCTGACAGCGAAGGACGAATAAAAATTGCTTTAGCAATAAACAAGGCAATTCGCGATGGCAAGATTTCGGCACCAGTAGTTTTGGGAAGAGACCATCATGACGTGAGCGGAACCGATAGCCCGTATCGCGAAACTTCTAACATATACGATGGAAGTAAATATACGGCGGATATGGCTGTGCAAAATTTCGTAGGCGATGCATTCAGGGGTGCAACTTGGGTTAGTTTACATAACGGTGGCGGTGTTGGATGGGGTGAAGTAATAAATGGGGGCTTCGGTTTAGTATTGGATGGGACTGAAGATGCTGATCGTCGAGCTAAACAGATGTTGTTTTGGGACGTAAATAATGGTATTTCACGAAGAGCCTGGGCTCGTAATGACGAAGCTATATTCGCTATTAAGAGGGAATTGGCTAATACGCCAAACCTCAAAGTAACGCTGCCAAACATAGTTGATGAAACTTTGTTAGAAGGAGTGCAATAAATGCTAAAGCAGTTTCCTTATAATTTTTGTAAAACGAGAAGTCCTTATTCAGAAAAAGTTAAGACAAAATTTATTTCACTAAAAAAAGAAAGTTAGTGTAGAAAAGCTCTTCTGTATTCTAAAAAATCTAAAAATCTGATTAAAATAATCAAAACTCCACTGTGCAAAAGATTGTCTTCAGAAGAGAAATGGCTGCTAACACTAATGTAATTTAGCTAATAAATATGTAAGAATGGAAAAAGTACGCTTCCTTGTTTTAATAAGTTCTTTGTTGTTCGTTGGTTTTTCTCAACGCGGCCCAATCAATAAACTCACGCTTGAAAAAACCTATACCATGTCTCAAATAACTAAATCTCAAAGAGACCTGATTGACAAGTCGCCCAAGGCTTCCTATTTTAACGATGATTTCTTTAATAATTTACTCAAAAGTGTTATTCAAGATAAAAAATATTCGGAAAAGGAAAAAGCACAACTGTTTTACCTGATGGAGAAAAAGGAGGGATATGCTTTTGCAGGTTTAGACTATGTTCCACCAAAGCAAAGTTATTTTAATCATCATGTTGGTAAGGTTTTTATTCACCAAGGCACCAAAAGGAGTTTAGCGCCATTAAAATATAACATCAGTGGTCTGATTCAGATTATTGATTCAAATATAAAAAAGGATCCAATTCTTGCTGGCAACGCGCTATTGTTGGCCACACTTCTCAATAGTGAAAAATTGGCAAAAAAAATGGAATATTACACACACAGCGATGTGATATTAAACTCAAAGAATCCGGGAATTTTTAATCACTACGTGTGTATGAGCGCTTCTATTACCCAAAATACCGTCATCATTAATAATCTCACTGCTAACTTAATGAGCTTTAAAAAAGAATGTATGTTGGAAGATGTATTATGCGCCATTTATTCCAAAGATAATTTTGTTGTGACCATGAAGGAGTATATTTTGGAAGAAAAAAATCCAGACAATAACTTATCTATAGAAACAGCTTTGTGTGCATTAGCCGCCAAGGTGCCTGAGGCTTCGGTAAAAAAAAGCATTCAATCACTTATTAACGAGGCCAAGGAACCATGGAAAATAGCATTGTGCAAGGAACTACTAGCCAATAAAGTGCCCTATAATTACGCCCTTTCAAACGATTTACTCCTTGTCACAAAACCTTGGGAAGGCGTTACCACCACGACATATTCAGACGGTACTTTGATTATTAATGGCAGCTTAATGGAGTTTGACCCGAACTGACAGAGTTTTTAGAACTTTGCCTAAAAAATTATTTTTAAATTATAATCTTCGAAACAAACTCTTTATGTAATCTATCGTAGCAATTTCCTTATAGTTATCGCCGAATGCGTGGTTCCACATAAAGGGCAAATTGTAACTAACGGTAGCCATTTTGTCAATTGTGTTCGCATCCCATTCCTTGCTTAAATTTTGCGGTAAAACGATGCTATGCTTTTCAAGCATTTTTTTAAACTCATTCACGCCCAGAGGATAAATATCATCCAAATGTTGGAAAATGATACAGTTGGCGTAACAATGCCTCGTGCCAAGTATTTTTGATAAACCATAACTTAGTGCGTGACAAACACCTACTTCGCTGTATGTCAAGCTCAAACCTCCCATTAAGGAAGCTACCATGAGCTTGTCGTTATTCTCTTGAGTTTGACCTGCCTCTTCGCTCAAATAAATTTCTCTGCACAAGCGCAGAGCCTGATCACCGTATGCGAGGCTAAATGCGTTATTACGAATGCCAGAATGAGATTCGACGCAGTGTATATAAGTGTCCATGCCAGTATAAAACCACCAATCTTTGGGTACTGAGGCAATTAATTCCGGATCTAGAATAACCTGATTAAAAACAGTCCAATCACATTTAAGGCCTAACTTTTTTTCCGGTCCGGTTAAAACGGCTGTCATGGATACTTCAGCGCCGGTTCCACTTATAGTTGGGACTCCCAAATGATAAACACCAGGTTTCTTTATGAGATTAAGGCCTTGATATAAAGATGAAGAACCATCATTGGTGAGCATAAGCGAAAGTGCTTTAGCGATATCCATAATGCTCCCACCGCCAATACCAATTACGCCGCTGGGTAATCCTTTTTTGCTAAGAATTTGATCCCTTAATTGATCGATTTGCTGTGTAGTAGGTTCAGCCGGATCCACATCGATAAAATAGACCAAATCTTCAGGCTGGTTTTGAAGTTTTTTACTTAGAGTTTTATCCTTAAAGTAATTATCAACCAAAAAAACAAAATATTGTTTGTTTTCTTGTCTAATGTGAGCAATAATTTGCGACAGTTGAGAAAAGGAACCTCGCCCGTAGGTTACTTTGTCAATATTTTTAAAATTTTTATGCGTCATATAACATTCGCTTGGATCAGTCAATATTGCATACGAGGACGAATTTGTTTCAATCGAAGTAAAACAATCTTTATTTGGAGTTAAATAGTTTTTCGGCCATTTCCCAGTTTATCAGATTCCACCAGTTGGTAATATAATCAATACGTTTATTTTGGTACTTTAGATAATAAGCATGCTCCCAAACATCTAAAGCTAAGATGGGTTTACCTTTAATCGGTGCGTCCTGCATAAGCGGATTATCCTGATTAGCAGAGGTTGTAATAACGAGTTTTTTATTTTCATCAATAATTAGCCAACACCAACCACTACCAAACAACTTCAACGCTTTATCAGAAAATTCTTTTTTAAAATCATCAAAAGTTCTAAAATAAGTTTTGATACTTTCAGAAAGAGCTCCTTTGGGTTCGTTTAATTTTGCTTGAGGATTCGGTGTAAGTAAAACCCAAAACAAACTATGGTTATAGTGTCCACCCATATTATTGCGAATGATACTAGGAGTAGATGGGCCAATGGACCGACACTTCATTTCATCGCTTGCTTTTAAATTCAGTACTGAAAGGTCAGCACCATTCAATTTGTCCACATAGGCTCTATGGTGCTTGCTGTAATGAATTTCCATCGTTTGTTTGTCGATAAAGGGTTCCATTGCATCAAAAGCGTAGGGCAAAGGGGGTAAAAAAAACGAAGTCGGTTGACCTTCCGTATACTTGGAAATGACATCAATGCTTTCCAACTTGTCTTCAGCAATAAGTGAGCCGGCAAGCCCCGATAAACATAAAATCGCACTTTTTTTCAAAAAATCTCTTCGGTTAGCTTCCATATTAAAATTGAACTAAAAGTTGATTTTTTTCCACAGCCGAACCTCTCACAGCCGCTATTTTTTTTACCACACCATCACTAGGAGATTTCAGAATATTTTCCATTTTCATAGCCTCCAATATTAATAGTGCATCTCCTTTTTTTACAATATCCCCTTCACTAACCAGAATATTTAATACCATACCTGGCATTGGTGCTTTGACTTCGTTTATTTTTTTCTTAGCAAGATTATCTAGTCCTAATGAATGAAGTAATTCATCATATTTATCTTTTAATCGCAAACTAAATCTTACAGAATTAACTTTCAAAACCAAAGTTTTTTCATCATGATTTATTTTCACCAAATCGATATTATAAGACTTGCCATGGTGCAGAAAATGGTATTGATAAGGATTTATTTTAATAAAATTGCCAGTTACTAATTTATCGTTGAGCATGCCCTTAAAACTATTGCCATCAATGTGCAATTCAGTTTTAAAGTTTGCGGTGCCGTTAACGTCGATAGAATACATAACACAAATTTAAACTTATTCCTGCACTATTATTTGATTTTTCTAATTAAATAACATGGTAAAAAAGGACAAAACTAAAAACCCCTCACACGGAGGGGTTGATGAAATAATTTAACAAGTTCATGTTATTTTTTAGTAAACTCACCCATACGATTATCAAAATTGATAAAGTATGGACCTTTAGGCAAGTTACTTACATCTACTTTACTGCCAAAACCTTTTTTAACAATGTTTCCGTATTGATCATATATTTCATATATCGTCTCAATAGCTTTTTCAGCCTTTCCTTTTTGGAAAAAATTAATGTCTTTGCTGGTTTTTAAAGGTGAAAAATCGGTATCAGGCAAATCACTAATAAAATCAACTGACTTACTCAAACGAGGTTGCCCAGAATAATCCGTTTGGCGAACACGCAGTTGATTTTTGCCACTATGTGGGGTGATTTTAAATGAGTAATCATTGGCACCAGATGTTCCGTTTCCTTCAACCTCTCCAACACGTACCCACTTATTCCATCGAAATTGTTCAATAACATAGGTTAATTTACCAGATTCGGACTTTGTTGACCATTTAAAAGTGCCATCCTTATCCGCACCCATACTGGTAATTTCGAAGCTGCTTCTTGGCTTTAAAACCTCAGGGTTTAGCACTTTTGGCTTACAGCCTTCTTTATGCACGATTTTAACTTCAACCTTATCTCCAATATTAAATTTTTGATTTTTTAAATCTATTTCAAAGGCGCTGGAATTAGTTTCGTCGGTGGTTATATTCCCGTTAACCCTTATCTCAGTTACACAAAAACCCACACCGCCAGGCCCAAACGGATTCTGAACATATAAGGGTTTACCCTGATAATTCCCCTCCAAGATGATAACATTGCCCTGCGCATAAAGCATATTCCTGCCAAAAACGAGCAAAAGCGAAAATAATAGAATGTGTCTCATCAAAATAATGCTACTCTTAGCGTGCAATATTATAACCTAATTTCTGAATT
>CALMND010000242.1 GCA_937868565.1 uncultured Bacteroidota bacterium
CTAGTGACCTCTTCTTAAAGGTATTTGTTTTTTTTTTGCTAGCAGCTCTTCCAACACCATTATCATCTATTATGCACTTTATTGTATTATTCGTGTCATATCTAAACTCCAAAACCAGATTCCCCACTCCCTCCTTATTTAGTAAACCGTGCCAAATAGCATTTTCCACAAAAGGTTGAATCATCATGTGTGGAATGTTAAATTTTTCCGCATTAATTTTCTCATCTATGTACACGGAGTATCCAAAAGCCCTGCCAAACCTGCGCAACTCCATTTCAACATAGCCATTCAAAATACTGACCTCATCTGAAATTGATAAACTTTCTTTTGTGTTGCTTTCCAATAATTCCCTAACCAGCTTTGCAAATTTTGATAGATATAGTTCGGCTTTTTCATTTTCTCTACTCATGATGAGTTGTTGAATAGAGTTTAAAGAGTTAAACACGAAATGCGGATTCATTTGAGAACTTATTAATTTTTGCTCTAATAGCATACTTTGTTGCTCTGCCCTTAATTTGTTTTGTCTCATCAATAAGTATGCAATGATAATTATAAGCAGTAACATGGCGCTAAATCCTAACATGAAGTATCTATTTTGAGTTAGTTGCAAAGATTGTATTTGATTTTGCTGTGCCAGTAATTTATTTTCACTCTCCTTTTTTTCAAGGCTATAATCAAATTCCTTTTCAAGGGCCTTTTTTCTAATGTCTTCTTTGGCAAGACTGTCCTTAGCATTAGTATGAATTTCATAAGCTTCAAGAGCATCTTTATAGTTACCGTCCTTTAAATGAATATTTTTTAAGAGGAGGGCTACCTCCGGAGTTTCCAAAGGAAAGTTCATTGTTTTTAAAAGTTTAAATACTTCTAAAGTTATCTTCTTGGCAGTTGCATTATCGCCTTCTTCATATTTGATTCCTGCCATTGTATGCATTGAACTCACTACAGCTTGGTTGTTACCAAGTGTCTTTGCCATTTGAAGTGCTTTACTCGCATACTTATAGGCAGAATCAAATTGTTTTGTCAAATTGTAACCGGCAGCAATAGAATTATAAATGTTAAAAGAAAGCATATTGGTACCAAATACATCTTGAAATTTTTTACATTGCAAATAATAATAAACAGCTTTTTCATTATTCTTAAGCTTAAAATAATCTGCACCAATGAGAACTAAAGGGTATGCTTTGCTTCTATTATCTTTTAGTTCTTTGCCGATTTCCAAAGATTTAAGGTGCATCTCCAAAGACTTATCGTATTGCTGCAACGAAAAATAACATAACCCAAGTCCGGTATACATGTCAAACATAGCGCCTTTGTCACGCAAGTCCTCCGAAGCTTTAAGTCCCTTATAATATGAATCAATTGCCTTTTTTATTTCGTTTTTTTTGAAATAATAAGGAGAAATGTTAATCAAAGCGACTAACATGTCTGACTTATCATCAATTTGCTCGCATAAACCTATACACTCTTCCAGATAAACTGCGCCTTTCTCCCTGTTACGTAATATGTACATATTAATATAACCCAGATTATTTAGAATTTGGCAAACTTTTGTTTGCATATTATTTTTTTTGGCTTCTACCCTTAAGCTATCCCAAAAACCAATTCTAAAGACCGAACTCAGTTCGGCAATTTTAAATTGCAAATTAATTTTTTGTGTATCGCTTTTTGCGACCGAAAGAATGTTTTTTAAAGAATCGACCACCTGCGTTTCACGCTTTGCTGGACTTTGCGATTGCAATTTATAATTGGTGACACACACTAAAAAAAACAAAAAATAATATGCTATTTTCATTTAGTCAAAGTTTGTGATCGCTTTTTTTAAACTCAAGGTTATGCGGGGGCAAATGTAAGTAAACTATATTGGTTTTTTTCTTCAAAATAAAATTCCCTTACTCACATTCTGAGCAAGGGAATTTAATGTTTTATGTTCTTTTTAAAATGTTTGCATTTTCTATTCAATTACCAATTTTTTGTTCACGATACGATTGTCTCGCTTTTGTATTTTAATTATGTAAATGGAAGCACTCAACGAAGTAACATCTATCGTATTGTTATTACTATTAACGTTTGTATAATAAACCAATTTACCTGTAACATCTAAAATTCTAACAAGTAAGGTCTCATTTTGAACATTGCTTGTAACGCTTATGAATCCTTTTGAAGGATTAGGAAACACCTGAACGAGCCAACCTCTGCCAAAATTTTCACCAGTGTCACTTTTAACTCCAACTGGGTTCATATTTTTTTGACTCGGCACTGGTGCATAAATATTATTGAAAGCGCAATCTACCACCGCGGGGTTTGTTGGTGCGTAAGGTAAATCGGCAGGTCCATAGGGAGAAAAACCGCCGCCATTAGCTGTTGGAGCTACACTAACAAAAAGTGGAGAGGCGCTGGCATTGCTCGCTATACAATAAGTTTCCCATGTAGGGCCAAACCAAGGTCCTAACCATGTATTGCTGCTAGCTGAACCCGGGGCACCTTGCGGACCAATTACTCCATTATTACTTAACACCAATCCTGCCCAATGATTTGTCATATAATTTCCTTCCCAAATGGTCCCTCCATTTTGGCCTTCAAAATTAAAGCCATAATTACTGTTAGATAGAATGTTGCATCCAACATAAGGAGAACCGACACCGATATTATTTATACAATGTACCAGAGTGATTGTTGGATTGGCCGTTCCGCTTCCGGCAAGTATATTCTCTCTGATTATTAGATTTCCTAGTCCATCATTCACGTATACCCCATACTGTTCAGAGCCGGGTGCAATAAAATTATCGTCAGAAATCAAAACATTATTTCCACCCACTTCAATTGGATAATCCTCCATCTTATTAATACGAATGCCACGATAAACCCTATCCAATTTATTACTAAGTATTTTACAAGAACCAGCCATTTGCCAATTACTTCCATTAACACCATATAAGGTAATTGCATCATGCGAGTATTCCGGATTAAAGCTTAAACCAGTTGTACTTGTAACCTGTGGGCCGAAATAATTTTGGTTTATTTCTATATTACCCGCATATGTTCCTGCGCCAGCATTGTTGGCAATATTATAAGGCCCATTATTAGTATTAAGCCAAACACTGTATGCAATATTATTAAATTCGTTGTGCTGAATATTATATTCGAAACGATTTGATTCAAGGATAATTCCAACCGCTCCAGGCGCATATCCACTAAAGACATTATGAGTGCTTCTTAATATAGAATACTCCACATCGACTTCGAATACTTTGTTTGTTTTAACTGCATCCCAACAATTCCAAAAACGATTGCCATAATCGGTGGTTTGGCTCCCTACAGGGGGACTCAAATTTAAACGAGCATTCATTAAACCTGTTACAGAATGTTCAATACCCTTTCCTCCAAACCAGTTACCCGGACTTACCTGGTA
>CALMND010000243.1 GCA_937868565.1 uncultured Bacteroidota bacterium
TATGGTCTCAGTAGCACCGTAGGCCACATTAAACACCTGTCCCGGTACCAGTTTATTTTCTGAAACAGCAGCCAATATATTAGCCTGAACAACATTTGTTACATAGGTAAAATCGCGTTTGTTTTCTCCATCACCAAAAATCACGCATGTTTCATTTTTCAAAAGTTTATTAATGAAAATTGGAATTACCGCGGCATAGGGCCCAAGAGGGTTTTGCTTCGGTCCAAACACATTAAAGTATCTCAAACCAATAATCTCCATATCATAAAGGTTTGAAAAAATAGCCGCGTACAACTCGTTTGTTTTTTTACTCACCGCGTAAGGAGATAAGGGATTTCCAACTTTGTCTTCCATTTTTGGTAAAGACAAATCGTCTCCATAAACGGAGGAAGATGATGCGTAAATAAATCTTTTTACTCTATTTGTTTTAGCGGCATCCAACATATTAATAAATCCAGTTACGTTGGTGGCGTGAGTTTCCAGTGGTTTTTCAATACTTCGCGGCACGCTTCCCAGAGCTGCCTGATGAAGCACTATATCGCAATCTTTTGTTGCTTGAAGGCAATTATTATAATTACGAATATCGCCCAGAATAAATTTTATTCTACCACTTTCAAGATACTGTTCAATGTTCTTTAAAAAGCCAGTTTCAAGATTATCAAGGACCACGATATTTTGATGGTTTATAGAAACAAGATAATCTACTATATTACTGCCAATAAAGCCTGCTCCTCCCGTTATAAGGACTTTTTTGTTGAGAATGGTACTATTTGTCAATTTCTCTCTATTATTTATTTAACAATTACTTTGTTGCAGACCTCACCGCTTTCTGATGAATATAAAGATTTTTTATTTTTCTAAGACCGTGGTTTGTTAGTTCTTATAACCATAGCCCTTACCATAGCCATAACCATAGCCGTAGCCGTAACTATAACCATAACCTTGATAATAATAACGCTTGTTGGATCTAGAAACGCCATTTAAGAGTAGAAGTACGTTCTTTATATTATTGTCTGCAATAATATTTTCAACAAAGGTTATAACTCTTTTATTGCTACTACGCGTATTAAGGACGAAAACAGTAGCATCCACATATTGAATTAAAAAAATAGAGTCCGATAACAATCCAGCAGGTGGGGTATCAATAATAACATAATCAAATTCTTCCTTAGCCTTATTAATAAGCACTTTCATTTTTTCAGATAAAACAAACTCTGAAGGATTGGGTGGCATAGGTCCGGCATATATGCAAAATAGATTTGCAATATGAGTCTCCGATATTATTTCTTCAAAACTGTTCTGACCGTTAATGTATGTCGTGATTCCCTTAGTTTGCGCCGCTAAACCAAAACGCTTGTATATCCTTGGCTTATGCAAGTCTAATTCAACTACGACCGTTTTCTTTCCTGTTTTTGCTAAAATAGTAGCTAAGTTTACACTTGTAAATGTTTTTCCTTCACCAGGTAGAAAGGAGGTAATCATGTAGGTTTTTGCGTTAACGTCAACATTAGCATACTGCAAATTGGTTCTTAAGTTTCTAAATGCTTCTGCAATACGCGAACCTGGACTCTGATCGGTTATAATCCCTTCACTATCTTCTTCTTTAACAAGGGGTAAAACTCCCACAAGCGGAATATCTGTCAACTCCTTAAGATGTTCAACTGTTTTAATCTTTGTGAAGAGGAAGGATCTAAGAACAATAATTAACAGCGATAGGGCAAAACCTATTGAAATAAATTGCTTCTGAATCTTTGGCTTATCCGGAGAATCCACGCCCTCGTTTCTAGGAGCCTCTACTACTTTCATATCAGGAACGATACTTGCTCTTGCTATCTTTGTACTCGCTTTTTTCTCTAATAAAAAGTTATATAGTTGTTCACTAACTGCGGCTTTACGCTGAATATTTAAAATATCTCTTTGTTTTGCGGGAATGCGTTTAGCCTCACTAACATAGTTCATTATTTCTTTATTCAAGCTTTCCATCTGTTGTAACGAAGCCTTACGAGCATTACTTATATATATTAAAAGGTCTTGTTTCGTTTTTTTTATGCTGGTTTTCAAATCCGAAATCATAGGATTACTTTCCTTGGCAATATTATATAAACGATTTAATTCTATTTGTTTATTGTAAAGATCCAATACGGCTGCCGACATGAAGCCCGACTTTTCGCTGATGAATACTCCGGGCGGTAAAAATTGTGGATCCTTATCTTCAATTATATATTTTTCTAAATCATTTAAAGCACCGATTTGCAACTGTAATTGAGATTTTTGCCCATCATATGTTCCTATTTTTTCCAAAAAATCGTTTTGTTCCCACTCTAAATTGATGATGGACTTTTGTTCTTTGTAGTTTTGCATAGTGTCTTCAATATTCTTCAAAGAAAAAGTTATTTCATTAAGTTGCTTATCTATATAAGAGATAGTGCGTTCGTTTAACTCAAACTTTGTTTTTAATTTGCTTTGTGCGTAAACACTGCTGAGTGTATCTAATATCAATACAGCTCTTTCGGGAATAACGTCTTTTAGCTCCACCTTTAAAACCTGAGTATAGTCTGGGTTGATAACTTTTAAATTACTGCGAATAGCATTAATTAAATAGTCTTTGCTATGCACATTGAATTGATATAAAATTTGTTTAAAGGACTCATGCGTCATTCTTGAGAAATTAATCTGCCTACTCACTAGTATTCTGAGGTCTAGATCCAAAAGCACTTTGTCAAATTGTCCTCTTTTTACAAATTTTTTCCCTTCATTTTCATAAGTTATTTCAAAATTATCAAAATCAATTACTCTAAAGTCAAAAATTCTTTCATAAAAAGCAGGATTAATGGAGTTCGCCCTTATTTTAAAAGGCATACCATTAAACTGTTCGGTTGTTTTTACCTTGCCAACTATAAAATAAGAGACTTGTATATCATCCAAAAGTTTCTCCACTACCTGACTTGATAAATCATACGATTGGATTATTCGTGTCTCATTGAGATTATCAACATATGAAGTGTAACCATAAAAATTTGCATCACTTAAAACATTATTCTTGTAGTAGGTATCTTCAGACTTTAACAAAAATTCCGTAGAAGCTTTATATATATATGTTAACCTATATATGTAGAAGGTACCGATGGCGTAAAAAACAGGTACGATTATCAAGGGTATCCACCAATTGTTACCTAAAATTCGAAGAATAAGACTCAAGTCTTTTTGAGAAACAATTGTTTGCTTTTTAATCGTATTCGTTGGTTTATTCGTCACACTTAATGTTTAACTAACAAATATAAAGTTTTAAAAGACATTGTTGTTTTATTTATATTTTTTTTGTACATTTATCTTTTACAAGTCAATGAAAAACACTCGATATTTTCTCACAGTAGCAATTCTAGTTTTTGTTAATGAATTTCTAATTTCTGCGCCTGCGCCTCCGCCGTCTGTTGGTCCAACTTGCTGGCCTCCTCCTTGTGTTCCGATTGATGGGGGTCTGTCTTTTTTAATTGTTGCTGGAGCAGCATATGGCGCCCGCAAAATTTATAAGTCCGCAAAAAAAGCTAATACGCTTTCCTAAATTGTGCTTTTAATGGGGTCTTCTGCAAAATCTAACACCTTTGTAAGATTTGTAATAGTTTCCGGAGCCCTATACCTTATACTTTATTTGATTTATCAATTCGTTGTTAAGAAATACACCTTTTACGACCAAAAGTTTATTGGGTTGATAATTGAATCGGCCGAGTTTATACTTAAAAAATCTGGTTATTCAACGTTTAAAGTATTACAGGACAGAGACTTTCAGGTGGTTGGCATTGACGGATCAAACGGAGTTTGGGTTGGTTCAAATTGTAATGCTATAACATTGTTTGCATTGTTTGCGGTATTTATAGTCGCCTATCCGGGTTCCCAAAAAAACAAAATTTGGTACGTTCCTCTTGGAATCTTTCTCATTCATTTTGTGAATGTGTTGAGAGTTGTTTGTCTTGCCCTTATTGCCAACTACAACCCTTATTATCTTGATTTTAATCATACCTACACCTTCACTTTTATTGTTTATGCTTTTATATTTGTTCTATGGTCTATTTGGATAAATAAATTTGCATCGAAAGTTGAAACCAAATCCAATGAAATTAACTAAACAGTTTTTCCTTTTTCTTTTCATATTCTTATGTTTGGGCTATTTCAGAGAATTTTTTTTTGTGCAAATGAATAATATTCTTTACCAAAAATACTACGGCACTCAAACCGCTTTGCCAGTAGCAACAATCATGTCCGTTTTTCAACGTTTTTCCTATTCCAACCTTTATTATTCAAAATATCTATTCACTATTGCGTGGGTTGCTGTTTTTTATCTCGCTAATTTTTATGTTTTGAAAAAACTTGCGGATGCACCTTTGATAAAATATCTTAATTATGCTTACATTATTATGTTTGTTCTGGGCGTGCTATCAATGGCCTACGGATTAGTCGTAAATAACCGTTTACAGGACGATGAATACACTTTAAGCCGCTGGTTAATGGGTATTGCGCAATCTCCCATTATTTGTTTAATTTTATTGGCTTCAGAAAAACTTTATAATAAATCAACCACATCATGATAAAGAAAGATAATTCGGTTTTTAAATTAATAAAAGAAGAATTACACCGTCAAACTGCAGGCGTTGAATTAATCGCATCCGAAAACTACGTAAGTAATCAGGTAATGCAGGCCATGGGCAGCGTTCTTACCAATAAATACGCAGAAGGTTTACCTTTTAAACGTTATTACGGCGGTTGTGAAGTAGTTGATAAGGTGGAGCAATTGGCCATTGACCGTGCTAAAGAACTGTTCGGCGCTGCCTGGGTGAACGTTCAACCCCACTCCGGTGCTCAGGCCAATGCCGCAGTCATGCTGGCTTGTTTAAAACCTGGTGATACCATTCTTGGTCTTGACCTGTCTCACGGCGGACATTTAACGCATGGTTCAGCCGTAAATTATTCAGGAAAATTATACCGCCCAACTTTTTATGGAGTAGAGAAAGAAACGGGTTTAATTAACTATGATACTTTAGAGGGTATTGCTAAAACAGAAAAACCAAAGATGATTATTTGCGGGGCAAGTGCCTATTCCCGTGATTGGGATTATGTTCGCCTGAGGAAAATTGCAGATACAGTTGGGGCAATTCTCTTAGCAGACATCTCACACCCAAGTGGTTTAATAGCGAAAGGTATTTTAAATGATCCTATTCCGCATTGTCATATTGTAACTACAACAACTCATAAAACATTGCGTGGCCCACGGGGAGGCATGATTATGATGGGCAGAGATTTCGAAAATCCGTTTGGCGAAAAAACGCCTAAGGGCGAAGTTAAGATGATGAGTAATGTGTTGGATATGGCCGTTTTTCCTGGTACACAAGGCGGTCCGCTTGAACATGTTATTGCCGCAAAAGCCGTTGCATATGGAGAAGCTTTGACAGACGACTACATGCTTTACTGTATTCAATTAATAAAAAATGCACAGGCAATGGCCAAAGGCTTCACTGACCTGGGATATGATATCGTATCAAAAGGAACGGACAACCACATGTTTTTGATTGACCTGCGAAATAAAAATCTGACTGGTAAAGATGCATTAGCCGCGTTAGAGCAAGTAAACATAACGGTAAATAAAAACATGGTGCCTTTTGATGATAAATCCGCTTTTGTTACTTCCGGTATCCGCATTGGTTCTCCTGCCATTACAACAAGAGGTTTAAAAGAAAAAGATTGTTTGAAAATTGTATCGCTAATTGATTCAGTTCTCAAAAACAAAAACAATACAAAGGAGTTGGCGAAAATAAAAAAGAAAGTAAATTCTATGATGGAAAAATATCCTCTTTTTAAAAATGCCTAATCTCAGATTTATAAATCAAACTTTTTAAATCTCAAATTCTTCTAAGGCTAGTTGCTTTTCCGGACTTTTTAATTCAATCGTATATTTTCCTTTAGGCAAGCCTTTAACAGGAATATTTAATTGATACTCCTGATTACCACCTGATTTTTTCCATTCGCATTTAATTTGACATACCGGCATACCTTTCTCATCTTTTACATACATGGTAACATAGTTTTCCCTTTCGATGTCGTATTTTATTTTTCCTCTCAGCCACAAGGGAAAAGTTTCCATCATGCCACTAGCGTAAACGTATGTGGTGGAAACAAAGCTATACCATGGTAATTTCTCGCCCTTCAAACCTGATACCAATCGCCGTAAAGGCAACAATATAGTATCTTCAGCGGAAGCAATGTTTGCTGTCGTTTTGTTATCGCTAATTGCCCAAATTGCTTGTTGTTCAACTATTTCCTCAAAATTATTTGCGCTTAAATATTTTGCCAAGGTAACAAGATTGCTGTCCGCTAGTTTATTGATTCCATATTTTACTTTTTTAGAGGGCGCGCAATTCGAGGCCTGACAACAGTATCCCTTAACTTCAAAACATTTTTGCTCAAGTTTACTAAGTGTTATAAGCTCCTCCTTTGCTACTAATATGTCCTGATATTTTTCGTCGAGAGAATTCAACCTTCTACCCGCCTCTACTAAAATTATCAAAGAATCACGCGTGAGATTTTTCAACTCCAGTTTCATGCAACGACCCTGATAACCGCCCAGACTATAAACGTTTACGTTTACGATTTTTGAATCCAAAGCTTTCTGCAAATTCATTTTGTGATGAACTGCTTGTAGAGTAAGCGTGGAAAGTAACATGCCGATGAAAATTTTGTGTGCCATATTTCCTCCTTTTCAAATAATAACTACCAGCCAAAGTTTTGGTTACAAAATTTATTTAGTAATTTGCTTCGTAATTGTTTGAAATGGGAAGATTTACAGGATTAATAGGAATTGTACTCATCTTCGGAATTGCTTTCCTTATGTCTAATAACCGCAAGGCTATCAATCTCCGACTGGTTTTAAGTGGCTTCGCATTGCAAATATTAATTGCAGTTTTGGTATTGAAGGTTCCTTTCATTACGCACTTTTTTGCTTCGATCGGAAAGGGAATGACGAAAATAGAACAGTTTGCCGTTCAGGGAGCTTCTTTTGTTTATGGCGGAATTATGGTGGACGCGCACAATGGCTTATCGGTATCTTATGGCATGCAACACTCCTTTGTTTTTGCTTTTACAGTTACTGCCACTATTATTTTGGTCTGTGCATTGGTTGCCATATTTTATCATTTGGGCATCATGCAAAGAATCATAGCCGTTATAGCGCGGGTTATGAATTTTGTAATGCGTGCCAGCGGCGCAGAAGCGCTTAGCAACGTGGCCAGTGCCTTTGTTGGTCAGGTTGAGGCCCAGGTTTTAATAAGACCTTATCTTCCTACGATGACAAAATCGGAATTACTTTCATCTATGGCGGGTAGCATGGCTTGCATAGCAGGAGGTATTTTAATCGTATATGTGAATATGGGCGCAAAAGCCGAATACCTTTTAACAGCGAGCTTAATGGCTGCACCCGCTGCAATAATTATCTCAAAAATAATTTTTCCAGAAACAGAAGAGCCACTTACAAAAGGTACAATTAAATTAGAAGTAAAAAAAGAACACACCAATCTAATTGATGCCATATCACAGGGTGCTAGTGACGGAATGAAAATTGCGATTAATGTAATTGCCATGTTAATTGGTTTCATTGCTTTGATTGCTTTTATTAATTATGGCCTTGGAAAAATATATCCGCAACTATCTTTGGATTTTATTTTTAGTAAACTTTTTTATCCAGTCGCTTGGTGCATGGGTGTGCCTTCGGAAGACGTGCAGCAAGTGGCTTTGTTAATGGGTCAAAAGTTAAGCATAAACGAATTTGTAGCTTTTGACACCATGACACACAAACTTGCAACACCCTTAAGTGAAAAAGGTTTGATTATTGCGAGCTTCGCCATTTGTGGTTTCGCCAATTTCAGTTCCGTTGGTATGCAAATTGGAGGCATTGGCGCTCTTGCTCCTGAACGCAGATCTGACCTCGCCAAGCTTGGAATGAGGGCGCTCGTTAGCGGCACTTTGGCCAGTTATTTGTCCGCAACCATAGCTGGTATGTTAATATAAGTATGGTTTGAAAAAAACAGCTCTCATATTTCTCTTTCTCCTTTCACGGAATCTTTTCTCTCAAAACGTGGAGTTAAGAGTTTTAAAGTCCTTGAATTCTGGTCAAATGCCAATTTGGGATAAAACCATGAAGGGTGTTTCTTTCTCCATTTATGGCGTCATGCCGGCAACCGTTATAGGAATCTGGTCACATGGCTATTTCGCAAAAGACAAAGTTATGATGCGCAATAGTTATAAAAGTTTTGCTACAATTGGTTTTGCATTAGGTCTTTCTACCGGACTTAAATATCTTGCTAATCGCAGAAGGCCCTTCGCGCAATATCCGAACGACATAATACAAAAAGATAAAGTCGGTCCCTTTTCTTTCCCAAGTGGACACACTACTTCAGCCTTTGCAACCGCAACCGCACTGAGTTTAAGTTACAAAAAATGGTATGTTACGGCACCTTCCTTTTTGTACGCCGGATTTGTCGGTTATTCAAGAATGCGTCTGGGTGTGCACTATCCAACTGACGTTTTGGGAGGAATATTAATCGGAATTGGTTCCGGTTTGCTTACCTGGAAGCTAGATCAGGTAATTAATAATAAATAGTCCGGGTGTAATCC
>CALMND010000244.1 GCA_937868565.1 uncultured Bacteroidota bacterium
TTTAAATAAGTTGAAAATAAAAGTACTGTTCATTAATATGAGAATTAAGAAAAATAAAATTTAAAGTATGAAAAAATACAATTTTTTAGTTTTAATTGTAGCCATCTTGTTTGGGTGTAAGCCTGAAAAGGCGAAGATATCACTACCAAAATCTGAAAATAAACTCGTGGTTTCATGCTTCATAAGTCCCGATGACAGTTTAATAACGGCAACAGTGAGGCTTTCAGTTCCTAAGTTTAATACTTCTTTTGTTCAAAGAGCTGGCACCGCTGAAGATATTCAAAATGCAACGGTGGTAATAAGCGACGGTTTGAGAAGTGTTGCGCTCGCTTTTGATAATTTCTATTATTTTTACAAAGCAAGCACCAAGCAGTTTCCTATTTTAAGTGGCAAAACTTATTACCTGAAGGTTTCAACACCCGATGGAAAAGAAATAAACGCCGCGACGACAGTGCCAGTTGGCAAACTACCTTTAAACTCTTTTGACGTTAAAAAATCGAAGGATACTCCTAATGAATTGAATCTTGAGATTACAATAAACGTAAATGATATTCCAAATCAAACCAATTATGTCGGAATAGGATTAAACAATCCCATAGCCTTTAAAACAGCAACGTTTAATTTAGTTGATACCACAGATTACGGGGGGGTGACATTAAGTTTTTTTGATGATGATGAAAAAGTCACGAAGACGAGTTATTTCACCTCCTCATCAAGCAAATATGAAGGCACATTTGACACAATTTCCAAAGCTTTTGTGAATGCCGTTGTGCTAAACTGCAGCAAAGAGTTCTATCTTTATAATAAGTCAGCCTTTTTATCAGAATCCAGTGGCGGGAACCCTTTTAGCGATCCTGTTTTAGTCTATAGCAATATAAATAATGGTTTTGGTTGTTTTGGATCTTATGTCGGTAATTACCTTCACGCACGAGTCAAGTAGTTTTTGTTATCAATCACTGTAAATTAGTAATGGGTAATTTAATACCTTTGTCGTGTAATGGCCGGCAATTCTTTTGGAAAACTTTTTAAACTTACTTCTTTTGGCGAAAGTCATGGTGTAGCTATTGGTGGAATTATAGAAGGCTGTCCGGCAGGATTAAAAATAGATATTGATTTTATTCAGCAGGAATTACAACGCCGCAAACCGGGACAATCGAAACTTACCACCCAACGTAAAGAAGACGATAAAGTAGAGTTCTTATCAGGCATTTTTGAAGGTGTTACATTGGGGACTCCGATTGGTTTCATTATCAAAAACAACGATCAACTCTCTGCCGACTATTCGCATTTAAAAGACACTTACCGTCCTTCTCATGCCGATTTTACCTACGAGCAAAAATATGGTTTACGCGATTACAGAGGTGGAGGTCGCAGCAGTGCCCGCGAAACGGCATGTCGCATTGTGGCCGGAGCTATTGCGAAGTTGTTTTTAAAGAATTACAACATTGAAATAAACGCCTTTGTAAAACAAATTGGCACCATAAAACTTGAACAAAATTTTGACACCCTTGATTTAGGGAAAACAGAGAACAATCTTGTACGTTGCCCTAATGAAGCCACAGCCAACAAAATGATTGAAGCCATTGAAACCGCAAAAAAAGAAGGAGATACACTTGGCGGCATAATTCAGTGCGTGGCTCAAAATGTTCCGGTAGGTTTGGGAGA
>CALMND010000245.1 GCA_937868565.1 uncultured Bacteroidota bacterium
CAGCAATACAGGGTTGGTTCACATTAACAATTTGTTTAATGGTATCTGTGCCACCACCACAACTGTAGTACAAAATAAGTTGAGTGGTATAAGTTCCCAAAGTTGTAAAAGCATGTGCCGGATTGGTTAGCGTGCTGGTGTTATTGGCTCCTGATGGGGGATCGCCAAAATCCCATTGTAATCCCGTTAGAGAATAACCTGAGGCGGCGCAGCCGATTACCGTAAAGTTTTGCGCTATGGCAGGTGCTGTGAAAGAGGCCGTTTGACAGCCATAAGCATTACTCACCGTGTGGGTAAAGGGCGGAGGTGGCGGTTTGAAACCGCTGGTGATAAAGTTGGGAAGGCCTAATCGACCCACATTTGGTGAAACTAACTGACCATTATCAACATAATTACAAGCTGCTCCTAATGCATTAGGATTATTAATGACCCCAAGGGCAGATTGCCCAAGTCTGGTTACATATATTTTCCCATTGGTTGCAAGTTGCATGCCCCAGGTAAATGTTGAAGCTATGGTGAATTGGGATGCTGCAATTGCAACACTATTACCTGCGCATAAATCCCATTGATAAATTTTTCCTGAGGAACTTGCCGCATAAAACTTAGTACCATCTGGGGAAAATTCACAACCATAGGCAAAACCATTAATTCCAGCCCCAAGAACTAAAGAGTTTGAAATAATTCCCGTCGAAGCGTCAAAATCATAAATTTCCGCCACCCCAGATGGACATCCATATAAGCCAACGCCTAATTTTTTTCCATTAGGTGAGAGCTTCATATAACCTGCAACACTGGCATTAGTAACGCCAATTTGCGATGTTACCGCAACTGTATTTACGCCAATAGAAGTTACCAAATAGGCGCTATAGGTATTAGTTCCAAACTGACTATGAGCAAGCACCCAAACATCCGAACCATTGCAATGGTTTACAGACGTCAATTTTTCTGTATTGTTAAAGGAGACCAGTACATTTTTGACGGTTACTGAACCCATACCTGCAGCCAGGCTCATATCCACAACTGAGTAATACAGAGGAGCGCTACCACCAGCGCCAAGTGTAAAAACGAAATAGGTAGTTTGGGCACCCGGTTGTTTTACAATAACAGCAGCTTGTGTCGTAGAACCGTTGCCATTGAGACCTGTGCCGTTAGCCATCGCAGTATGATTTTGGTTCCAAATCGTAATGCCATCTGTGTAAAACAAAAGACTACCTGCAGAGTTAGCAAGGCTTGCGCAGCCTTCCTGCGTAACCATTGAGCCTGTAAGAATACCCGGGGGGTTGGTCATAAAGTCAAGACCTGCGTTTTGGCCGAAGTACCACTTATTGTTTTCGTTTTGAGAATTAGTAATAAAGCTTATTAAAATAAGAAAAGAAAGGAGATATCTTGAATAGGTTTTCAAAACATAAATAAAATCTTTGATTTTTGTTATACTAAATTAAGTAAAAAAAACGATTTATGGGATATGAGGAGAATAAAATAAAAACAAAGGGATTAATGCCGGGTACCTAAGGCCATTCAGCAGAAGAAAGAAATTAAGTGTTTAAAAAAGGGAAGTTGTTAGTAGATTAATTCTATAGAACAGATTCCTGTGGCCTTATAAAGCAGATGCCGCGAATATGTTAGAAAGCCATCGGAATGGTAATCCGTTAAGAAAATTAACTAAACGCATTAAAACCTGTCACATCCATTCCCGTTATGAGTAAATGAATGTCATGTGTTCCTTCGTAGGTAATTACACTTTCTAAATTCATCATATGACGCATAATAGGATATTCACCTGTAATGCCCATTCCTCCATGTATTTGACGGGCTTCGCGGGCAACGGTAAGGGCCATGTTCACGTTATTTCTTTTGGCCATGCTTATTTGTGCTGGCGTGGCTCTGTGTTCGTTTTTTAACACCCCTAATCTCCAAGTGAGTAATTGCGCCTTGGTAATTTCAGTAATCATCTCAGCCAACTTTTTTTGTGTTAATTGAAATGCCCCAATAGGTTTTCCAAATTGTATGCGTTCTTTACTGTAACGCAATGCGCTGTCGTAGCAATCCATGGCAGCGCCAATCACGCCCCAAGAAATTCCGTAACGGGCGCTGTTTAAGCAACCCAATGGTCCTTTAAGTCCTTTAATGTTTGGGAAAATATTTTCTTTGGGAACTTTTACATTATCAAAAACCAATTCGCCGGTAGCGC
>CALMND010000246.1 GCA_937868565.1 uncultured Bacteroidota bacterium
GTACTGGTGAACTAATTAATCTGAACGCAAACAGCAACCAGAATGTTTCTTATTTGTGGAGTAGTGGTGCCACCACCTCGACAACAGCCATAACGGCATCCCTTGGGATTAGCTATTATACCGTTACTGTGACTGATATAAATGGTTGTGAAAAATCAGATGTTGTAAAAGTAACGGGACTTGAGTGCACCGGAATTAAAACAGAAATAGGCCCTTATCATACACTTGAAATTTTCCCTAATCCTTCAAAAGACTCGTTTACAATAAAGGGAAACCACACGTTGAAAGGAAAGATAATGAATGAACTTGGACAGCTTATCCGCGTTTTTGTTCTTAATGCGGAAAATAACTTCACCGTGGTGGTGCAAGGATTGCCCAAAGGAATTTATTTTATTGAAAGTGATGGTAAAGCCTTAAAAATGCTGGTACAATAAAAAGAGGCTGTCTTAAAAGGAACGTGTTGGTGTCAGTTCGAGCGTAATCCGATATTTATCAGACAAGAACTGAACACTCTGATCGTCGTCACATCTCGACTCCGCTCGATGTGACGACGATTCGTTTTTTGTCCTTTTGAGACAGCCTCTTTAACACAAAAGAAAGAACAATAATTTTACTAAGGAATAATTAGCCACTTTATCTGGTTGCAGCCACAAAGTTTTCCCTCCAACTACTAAGGGTTTTATTCCAACACTATTTTCTTTAATTGTGAGTGCGGTCCCTGTTCAACACGAACGAAATAAACTCCCTTGGGGTTTTTACTAATATCTATTTCTTTGTTGTAAGCACCGGTAAAATCATTCAGATTTTCGCTATATATTTTTTTTCCCTCAGTATTTAATATGGTAATGTCGGTATTTCCTTTTTCCTTCAGATTAAAGCTTAAATTGAATTTGCCATTGCTTGGGTTGGGATAAAAATCCAATTTAGTAAGATTTAATTTATTGTCAGAACTACCAGTTTCTTTCCCTAACAGTTCTTTATCATCTTCGGTAACTTCAACTACCGTTACCCTTTTTATTATAAAAATATTGTATTCTTTAGAGGAGTTTTTTATTTCTTCTTCGGTTTTGCCGGTGCCCGGTTTTCTAACAACTATCGCTTTCCCATCTTTATGCATGGATGTATTAATGGTTTGAATGGTGTTATCATCCGTTTTGATTGTAGAATCGCTTGTAAAAATAAACACTTGCGCATCGGCATTAGCTTTATTAGAAACCTCGTTATTAATAATCACCGTTTTTCGGATGCTACCATCCTTTGGGTCTTTTACCTCATGGATATCTACACCCCCTCCATCAATTTTCATGGTAGATGGATCTGTTGTTGTAAAGGTGCTATCGCTTGTTTTTTCAACACCATTAATAATTTCAGTTTTCTTTATTCTTACTGTTACGGGTTTGTTACCGGATTGCGCAATCAGCAGAGATGAACCAAGAAGCAGGGTTGCAACAATGATTTGTTTTGTTTTCATAACTATTTGTTTTTAGTGAATAAATTTTATAAGGCAAAATTAGGTTCATAAGCTGAGGCATTTGGTTAATGACGGGTTAAACACTGTTAAAGAAAAGTTAAAGTTAGAGGTGGCCGTTAAATAGTGGTTAAATTTGAGAACTCATGCATGGAAAGCCCTATAAACTAATAGTATCGCTATTGATTTTTAGTGTGCTGTTTGTATTGGTATTGCAGGCCTTTTGGATTAGAAATTTCTATTTTCAAAAACAGGACGAATTTAACAAAACCGTCTATGCAGCTCTTGAAAGAATTGGTGCAAAACTGGAAGAACGAGAAAACGTAAAAGCAGTTAAAGAAAAGTTCATTTTTGATCAACAAAATTCCGGCAAACATAATGGCGGTCTCAGTATTCTTAAAACAGTAAAAAAGGGCTCATACGCTCAGGTGAGCCATAGTAAAAAGGAGTTTGCTGATATCAAGATCATCCATCTTGATTCCCTCAAAAAAGATATGCGGCAAATAAAAGTGACTGATTCAACGGTAACTATTCTTGGACCCCAGCAAACCATTGTATCAAAAACAGAAATAAGTACCATGAGTGGAAAGCCCAGCGAGGTTGACAAACTCATGAATAAGATGTTAATGGAAATCAAAATCATTGATACCGATGAAAAAAACAGCGATACCTTAAATAGCATCATAAAACGGGTATTTGCCAATAAAGGTTTGTTAATTCCTTTTGAGTTTTCCTTAAGAAAAGTGTTTAAGAATAAAGAGGAAATCCTTGCCGGCTCAAAAGGTTTTGATGAAAAAGCAAAGTCTTTCGTTACTGATCTTTCGGCCAATAAGGTTTTTAGCACTCATAATTTTTTGTTTGTTCAATTTCCCCTGCAAAGTGATTTTGTTTTTTCATCCATGAAAAACATGTTGCTTCTCTCGCTCGTATTTTCACTAATCATCCTAGGTGTTTTTTATTACACCATTCGTTTAATAATGAAACAAAAAAAGCTAAATGAAATTAAAAATGATTTTATTAATAACATGACTCACGAATTAAAAACACCCATAGCCACAATTTCATTGGCTGTCGACGCCATTAATAATCCTCTTGTAAAAAGCAACGACGCCAAGTTTCAGGACTATAATCGTATTCTGAAGGAAGAAAACCAGAAATTAAATCACCATGTGGAACGCGTGCTGCAAATGGCGCAACTGGACAAAGGCGAACTTCCGCTGTGTTTTACCAGGCTAAATCTGGTGCATGTCGTCGAAGCCTCATTAAAAACCTTTGCCTTACAAATACAAACTAAAAATGCGCAAATAAAATTTCATCCCACTTCCCATGAAATAGCGATTCATGCAGACGGGCAACATCTTAAAACTGTATTTGATAACTTAATTGATAACGCCCTTAAATATTCGGGGCAAAATAGTGAACTTGAAATTAGTATTAAACCAAGCCTTGAATATGTTTTAATCAAATTTAAAGATAACGGTATTGGAATTGACGCAACGAATCAGAAAAAAATATTTGAGAAATTTTATCGGGCGCAGGGTGGCAATTTGCACGACGTAAAGGGCTTTGGCCTTGGCTTAAGCTATGTAAAGTCGATTATTGAGGCTCATGACGGAAGCATTGAAGTACAAAGTGAAAAAGGAAAGGGAAGTGACTTTAGCGTTTGGTTGCGGATAGCTGGACCGAAGGGAGTCAGGATTGAGGCAAATCGGGACGGGAAAGATCAACGGGGTTTTTCAGGATCACCTATAATAAACTAAAATGCATAAGATATTACTTGTTGAAGATGAAAAGAATTTTGGCTCGGTGTTAAAAGATTACCTGAGGATGAACGATTTTGACGTGGATTTATGTGAAGATGGTGAACTGGGTTTAGAAGCGTTTCGGGCTGCGGAGTATGCTTTATGCATTATTGATGTGATGATGCCCAGAAAAGATGGTTTTACGTTGGGTAATGAATTAAGAAGTTTAAATAAAAATATTCCTCTGATATTTTTAACCGCACGTAGTATGCGCGAAGATGTTTTGAAAGGATACAGAATTGGCGCAGACGATTACATAACCAAACCTTTTGATTCGGAAGTGTTGTTGTTTAAAATCAGAGCCATTCTGAGCCGCAGCAATCAGGTTAGCGAAAATAATTTTTTACATGCGCTGGGAATTTTTACATTTAATGCTAAACTAAGAACCCTAAAAAACAAAAATGGAACGGAAGTGAAACTTTCACCAAAAGAAGCGGGGTTACTGAATTTACTGTGTCAACATAAAAACGATGTATTGCCTCGTGATAAGGCTTTAAAACAAATTTGGAAAGAGGACAATTATTTTACCGGAAGGAGTATGGATGTGTATATTGTAAAATTGAGAAAATATCTTTCTTCAGATAACTCGGTTGAAATTAATAACCTGCATGGTAACGGTTATAGTTTGATGTGTAAGTAATTTATAAATACATTTCGTCTTCTCGCTGCCCTAACGCAGAAAGAATCAAGAAGTCACGCCCGACAGCAATAACGCTTAATAAATTTTAATACCTGAGTTTCAAATAAACTGCCAAATGATCGGAATAACCACCGTGGTATTTATCTCCACTATACGTTCTGTTGGGCCTTTGAACTCCGGTTTTAGGATCTCTGAAAGTAACAAAGGGTGCTCTGAACGTGGCAGCGGAATTAGGCTCGTACATTAAACCGCTATTTTTTTCGTACACCGATTTTGAAATCATAATCTGATCAAAGGATGCATATTCCCCTTCAAAAAAAACAGAACCCAAACCGTTTTCATTTATTTTTATGTAAGGATTAAATAAATCCGACTTAATTGTAATTTCCTTTTTGGCCTGCAAGTTTTTTTCAATACTTATTTCATCGGGCGTGTCGTTAAAATCCCCCATGGTGATGATTTTCGCGTCAACATCTTTTTCCAGAATTTGATTTATTCTTTTGCGCAAGGTTTTAGCGGCATACACGCGTTTGGATTCCGTTGTTTCTTTTCCATCCCGTCTGCTGGGCCAATGGTTTACGAATACATGAAGAGTTTCATTGTTTTGCAGAAGTAACTGAACATATAGAATATCTCTTGTGAAATAACGCCCTAAGTTTTCATCTTGTATATTTATACTTTCGGCTTGCACCTCCTTAAGTAGCTGATTGTTGTAAATAAGAGCCACGTCTATTCCTCTTTTATCGGGACTGTCTCTATGAACGATATTATAATTGCCACCTTTTAATTTTGTTTTGTTTATTAGATCTTCAATCACTCTTTTATTTTCCACTTCGGCAAAACCAACAATAGCTGGTAAATCAGGCGGACTAATGCTTTCTATCACCTGTGCCGTGTGCACTAATTTGGTGGTGTATTTTTCCTGGTCCCAGTTTAATTTTCCGCCGGGAGTAAAATCCTCGTCGTCTATATTAGGATCATCAAAAGTGTCAACCAGATTTTCAACGTTATAAAACATCAGGCTCATCTTTCCGTTTTGACTGGTATTGGTTTTTGTTTCCTGCTGTTTATTTTCTTTTGGCATACCGCATGTGATTAATAAAAGTAATAGAGATAGTGATAAAGCGAAGTACGTTTTATTCATTGTGTATTTTGGTGCTTCCTTAAATGTAAATAAAATTATTGAATGGGTGTTTTGACTGCTTTTGGCGAATGGCACTGAGGTGACAAGTTGATTTTTAACAACCATGAAAATTTGTATAGTTCTTGGTATCAGTGGCCTAGAGTCGCGCCAGATGTTATTCTCAAAGTCTTTTTCCAAAATACTACAATTCATAGCAAGGCTCTGCTATCTTTTAACTTTATCTTTGTGCATAAGTTAATCGAAAAGGTGAATAAGATGGGACAGAGAAAAGAGAGCAAAGATTAACTTTATTAAAGCGTAATCAATAAATAGTATATATCATGGCAAAGAAAAATGCAGACGATTTGATAGATTCAATCGAAGCATCCCTTAACGGAAGCGCAAAAAAAACTGTGAATTCCGAAAAATTAAAAGCACTACAGTTAACTCTGGACAAACTGGAAAAAACCTATGGCAAAGGTTCCATCATGAAAATGGGCGACAGGCAGGTGGAACAAATAGAAGCTATTTCTACCGGTTCATTGGGTCTTGACATAGCTTTAGGTATTGGCGGTTTACCAAAGGGACGTATTGTTGAGATTTACGGCCCTGAATCATCCGGTAAAACTACTTTAGCCATACATGCTATAGCTAGTGTGCAAAAGGCAGGAGGCATTGCGGCCTTTATAGATGCGGAGCATGCTTTTGACCGTTTTTATGCCGAAAAATTAGGCGTTAATACCGAGAATCTTTTAATATCGCAGCCTGATAATGGTGAGCAGGCTTTGGAAATTGCTGAAAATTTAATTCGCAGTGGTGCAGTGGATATTGTAGTAATTGACTCCGTAGCTGCCTTAACACCAAAAGCAGAAATTGAAGGCGAAATGGGCGACAGCCGCATGGGTTTGCAGGCACGTTTAATGAGCCAGGCTTTGCGTAAATTAACCGGAACCATTAATAAAACAGGTTGCTGCTGTGTGTTTATTAATCAGCTGCGTGAAAAAATCGGAATCATGTTTGGTAACCCTGAAACCACTACCGGCGGTAATGCATTGAAATTTTACGCTTCGGTACGTTTGGATATCAGAAAAATCAGTCAGTTAAAAGATGCCGATGTGGTATCCGGTAACCGTGCGCGGGTGAAGGTGATAAAAAACAAACTAGCACCTCCTTTCCGTCAGGCTGAGTTTGACATAATTTTTGGAGAGGGCATTAGTAAAGTAGGAGAAATTATTGACATTGGTGTGGAGAAAGGCATCATTAAAAAAGCTGGTTCCTGGTTTAGCTACGATGATACCAAATTAGGACAGGGACGTGATTCTGTAAAAGCATTGTTTGCTGAAAATCCAGATTTGGCAGATGAGATTGAAAATAAAATAAAAGAGGCCTTAGTAAACGAAGCTGCTGCTAAAGAATAGGCCGGAGATTTGTTAAAAAGATTTGTTAAACAAACCCTGATAACGCTAAAGCGTAATTGGGGTTTTGTTTTTGATTAGTAAATTTTTTGTCTTATGAAACCCAGGAGTTATTTTAGGCCACCTAGCAAATACCAGAACAAATTTAAAAACATTGACAGGCACTGCTAAAGCCTAGAATCGAACAAATAAAATTTATAGGAATGGGAGTGCAAAAACCCCTAACTATAATTTGGCCATTTGATACTTATGAATTATAGATTAAATTTGATAAACGCAAAAAACATTCTGCAATCTTGCAAAAATAGCCAGATAACCGAAAGTTTTATGCTGGTATAAGGTAGTTATGGCCCATTTTTAAAGACATTAGCTCTTTAATTATTGACCTAAATTTACTATATTTGAATATGACAAAGACCGAAATTAAAATTGAAATACAAAAAGTCCTTGACAACGTGCCGGAAAATGTTCTTCAAGACATTCTTGACCTTTTAAAAGACTTGCAAAATGAACCGACCGACCGAATTGAGATTACTCATTCACTTCGAAAAATTCTTTCTGAAGACAAAGAACTTCTTGAAAAGCTTGCAAAATGATTGACCTCAAAACTGCTGAGAGTATTCATAATATTCTCATTGACAAATTTGGTGGTAGCAAAGGCATACGGGACATTGGTTCTTTGCAAGCAGCTTTGGCAAGACCTTATGCAACTTTTGACCAAAAAGACCTCTATCCAACTTCAATTGACAAAGCATCGGCTTTATTTGAAAGTATAATCATAAATCACCCATTTGTGGACGGTAATAAAAGAATTTCTTATGTCTTAATGAGAATAATTTTACTTCATGACAATTTGGACATTGTAGCTTCACAAAGCGAAAAATATAATTTTGTAATTTCTGCAAGTAAAGGCGAATCTCGTTATGACGAGATTAAGCAATGGTTAAAAGACCACATCGTAACAAAAAACGAGCCATAACAACACCTAGCCAAAATGCCCGCTTTTTTGTATATTGCCTCCGCACCGATAGCTATCGGGTCTTCGGCGGACACGAATGAGGCGCGGGCACTTCGGCTAGCCGCCATCCGTTAGGCGTAATTACAAGACATGGAAAAATTTAATAGCAATGAAGAATTTTTATCGTGGTTAACGTCCTCGTCTAAACAATCAGCAAAAAGAAATTTTGAACAAAAATATTATCATGCTGAAAGAAAACCCGTAATTCTCACGGGATTAGACATCTTGAATATTGAAATTCACGATAGACATTTTGAATCCATCGAATTTCGAAATTGCACATTTGATAACTGCGAATTTTCATCAAGTGTTTTCTTTTCATGTGAACTGAAAGATTGTAGATTTGTGGACTGTAAGTTTAATTCCTGTAAATTTTTAGAATCTGACCTGGTGAAAACGCCTTTCGAGGCCTGTTTCGTTTACGATTTAGAGCTGGCAGACATAAATTTTTCACCAACTTTGTTTATAAATTGCGGAGAAATCTATGATTTAAAAATCCGTAGTTCTTTCCACGGAAGAACTATCTCATTTATTAATTGCTATTTACATTTCCTAGACATAGAACCTTCAAGACAAGAGCGAGTTGATGAATTCACATTTGATGAATGTCTAATTCATGAGTCGAGTTTTGATCGCCTAAATCTTACAAAAAGTATATTCACCAACTGTAACTTGTCACTTAATCAGTTTTCCGCATGTGAATTGAATACCAAGACTCTCGAAAATAACAACGTTACTCCTGGAGACGAATACAATCTGGTTGATATTCGTACGATAATAAATTCAGAACCACTTTCGTTGGCGATTTTGGAAAAGATCTTTGGAATTTACAATTCGGACGTAAAAGACTATCTTATTGGACTTACAAACAAAATTACGTTTCAATCTATATTCATTTCATATAGTTTTAAGGACTCTGCTTTTGCGAAAATAATAAACGCAGAACTAATGAAAAGGGGTATTTTAACCTTTCTATGGGAAAAAGACTCTCCAGGAGGAAAAGCACTAAAAAAAATAATGTCTGAAGGAGTCCGAAATAAAGACAGGATATTATTCATCGCGTCGACAAATAGTTTAAAGAGTAAAGCTTGTCAATTTGAATTGACAGAAGGTCGGCGTAAGCAGGAGCTAATTTGGGAGGACGTTCTTTTTCCAATTCATATTGATAATTACCTTTTCGATATAGAAAAGGAGACAATAAGACCCCGAGAACTACAGGAGGAATATTGGAATAATATTGAGGAGTTAAAGACACTCAATTCACTAGATTTTAGTCAATTTTTGACGGAAGAGGAAAGGCGAAGTAATGAATTTGAAAAACTGTTAATGAGATTGGTAAAAGGATTACGAAAAGAAAAATAACTACGCCTAACAGCGGCTAATGGCGTCATTTTGCCGGCGGACAAATGGCTTGGCTCCGCTAGCGCTTCGCCGGGACGCTAAGGCCGGCAAAACGAACGCCAAGCCGCCAAACGTCAGGTTGTGAAAAAACTTAGATTTTTTCCGATTTTAAAGAAAGGCACTTTTAAATCTATTCAGACTTTCATAAATCGTTTATAGAAATAACGAATTTTTACGCCTCTAATTTCATTTGAAAATTTTAAATTATTATAACGGCTCCCTTTCTGTTAATAATTTATGGATAAAGCCGGTTATTTTTGCATTTCGGCTTCCAGACATTTAATTTTCCCATAAGTTTATCAAAACCAAGTATATTCATTGTTCGTTTCATATTATAAACTGTCGTTGGCAGCAACAAATCTTTCAGAAGTATATTTCTGTCTTAAATCTTCGAGGCTCGTAAACTCAATCTGATGGCGGATTTTGGGTGTAGTAGGCTGCATGTGTTCTCTTTTTGTAAAGGTACATCGGCTTTAATTTTATTTCTTATCTTTATATTGAACTTCATGACGACAAATTGTGAATAAAGTAGTTTTTTACAGGGTGGGTTATCGGCAACCTTTACCTAAAATCAATAAATCGGAATAAATAGAATGAAAAGTAGTGAAATTTTTAGCTCCAGAATTTTAAACTGTCCGGTGGAAATTGTCTACAACACCTTTTCAAATCCCAACCATCTGAAAAATTGGTGGGGACCAGAAGGATTCACAAATACCTTTCATGAATTTGATCTTAGACCGGGTGGAAATTGGATACTTACAATGCATGGTCCTGATAAAGGAAGTTATGAAAATTCATCAGTGTTTGAGACCGTGATGCCTAACAAATTTGTCAGTTGGAAAAGAAAATCCCAACCATTATTCAACATGGAAATTTCATTCGAGAAACTAGAAGAAAATAAAACGCAAATATTATTTAGAATGATTTTTGAAACCGTTGAAGAATGTGATAAGCTTAGGAAATTTGTAGAACCAAAAAATGAAGAAAACTTTGACAGATTAGAGAGAGTAATTGGGAGTATTGAAAATCTCTGCCGTTAACAGCTGTGGCCTTGGCACAAGCCCCCTTAAACAAAAATTGCAAGCTCTTTAAATCGTCTATAGGGCTTCCATCCTTTTAGTTCATAAAAATAGTTGAAACCTTTGTGGGCTCGAAGTGTCTTTATTAAGCCTTAATAGGAAATTCAATACTACTTAAAAGTCATTAGTGGTTATTGAAAAAAGAGCTACCACCTTCTTTATTGTTTAGAAACAGCAAGTGTCATAAAACCAAAATACTCATTCCGTGCATTGTAAGTTACCAGCTTTGGTTCAAAGCCTAGTTCTCTTATTTTACGCGAATACACTTCTATCATGGTCGATGGCAAAATATCATATCCATTGTTAATGCCATAAAAATCACTACGTGCAGCGGCCCACCTTTCAGAAAGTTCTTTTGGCCAATTGTGCCTATTTAGCATAGATTGCATATCTGGAACAACATCCAATATAATTATAGCTTCATTCGCAATATTGTTAAAAATACTGCTAAAAAATTTAAAATGCTCAAAAGAACCGTCTGGGTATTGAAAGGGCACAGGTGAATCAATCAGAACAAAATTAAAATTTTTTCTACCCAGCTTGTTATGCATTATTGCGTCAATAGAATCACCACAAAAAATATTAGCTTTTGGAAACTCCTTTTTTGCATATTGAATTGCCTCACTATCTATATCCCACATTTCAAGATAATTTGCTTCTGCACTAAATACCCGTGTCCATTGTAAACCGGTTTGACAAAACGCATCCAGTGCCACGAGGTTTTCGGGCCATAATTTAAAATCTTTTAATGTATAAATACACAATTTTAAAGGTGTAAACAATCTTTTGTTTTCAAACGGCCTGATTAATTTTATAACTAATTTATTTTTATAGTATAGCTTTTTCATGTTAACTAGTTAACCCGCTATTTCTTCCGCTAAACACATTGCCTTTATATGTCATACCATAAAATTATTGATTACCATTGATTTATTTTCATTTATATACTTTATATAATATATAAACATTATTTATGAATTACAGCTGTTCCCATTCTCTGATTAATGAGAAATGGTGTTTGTCCGACTCTACTTATTTTTATTGAGTATCATTTTCCGACTCGCTAAATACTGTTTAGGCGCTTCCAATTCGACACAAAGTTCACGAACAAAAAATTTCAAGTGACAAACAAAATAAAATCAAGTTTCCCATAACACTAATTTAAACGGACTACTTTTCAGAATTTTCCGTAAAGCAACAATGCTTTGAATACCATACAAAAAAGAACTTAAAGAATTTTTGGTTTCTTCTCACTTTAAGAGTTTGGCTTACAAAAATTCGTATCTTTAGCACTAGGATTGATTGGCACGGCAGCAGCACACAGCCCTTTATGGGTAACCATTGCGCGACCTTGTAACTTCAAACTGATTGACAATATGAACCGGCTTCTTAGAATTTCGACTGCGTTGTTAATTGCATCAACTGCATTCGGACAAACAACGATAGATACAGTTAAAAATCACGAGTTAAGTCCTGTGACAATTGAAGGCGTTCGCATACTAACAGACATAAAGCGACTTGAGCCGATACAAGGCACCTATATTTATGCTGGTAAGAAGACTGAAGTAATCGATATGACACAAAAAAATATTGCTATGACCGAGAAATACGGCAGGCAAATTTTTGCAAAGATACCAGGAGTATTTGTATATGACATGGACGGCACAGGTAATCAGCTAAACATTTCCACTCGCGGACTTGACCCACACAGAGGATGGGAATTTAATATCCGCAAAGACGGCATACTCACCAACTCCGATATGTACGGTTATCCCGCAAGCCATTACAATATTCCAATGGAAGCCGTTGAACGTATTGAATTAGTGAGAGGCTCTGGTTCTTTACAGTATGGTGCGCAGTTTGGCGGTATGCTCAACTACATCAGCAAACAACCCGACACAACAAAGAAAATTACTTTTGAAAGCATAAACACCATCGGCTCTTATGGCTTGGTAAGCACTTACAACGGGGCTTCGGGAAAAATCGGTAAGTTCAGATATTCTACTTGGGTGAATAAAAAATGGATCACAGGTTACAGAGAAAACAGTGACGCAAAATATGATGCAGAAGCAGTTTCACTTTTCTACGACGCTACAAAAAATTTGCATATCAAATTAGAGTGGACACATTCCAATTACATTATTCATCTTGCAGGCCCTTTAACCGATAATATGTTTCAAGCCAACCCTAAAATGTCAACCCGCTCAAGAAATTATTATCAGCCAAATATTCACGTCCCTTCTTTGACAATCGATTGGAACATTACGACATCAACCAAATTGCGACTCACTAGTTCTGCTGTTATCGGTGCAAGAAATAGCGTGATGTTTGACAAGCCGGCAACTGTTGCCGATACTATAGTTCCGGCAACTCTTCAATACAATAACCGTCAAGTGGATATTGACCGCTTCAACAGTCAAACAACTGAGTTACGTCTGCTTCAATCATACAAACTCCTGAAACAAACAAGTTCCCTTGCGGCTGGTGTGCAGTATATGAATAATGACTTGCATCGTCAGCAGCAAGGCAAAGGAACTACAGGAACTAATTTTGATTTATCGCTTGTAAAAGCTGGTTGGGGAAGAGACCTTCATTACAAAACAAGTAACATTGCTATATTTGCTGAAAATCGTTGGCTTTTTACAAAACGGTTTTCAATCAACACAGGGCTTAGAATGGAGATTGGTGAAACAAATATGACAGGCGTTATCACCTATTATACTGACACTGCATTACCAAATACAATCAAACACACATTTCCTTTGTTTGGCCTAAGCACTCAATATGATGTAACAGAAAAAATAAATATCTATGCAGGCTGGTCGCAAGCATACCGACCTGTAATTTTCAAAGACATTATTCCTCAATCCGTTTATGAAGTGAGTGACAAAAATTTGAAAGACGCATACGGTTACAACACCGAGCTTGGTTTTAGAGGCAAATGGAAGTTTTTGAAGTGGGATGTAACAGGTTTTTATTTGCAATACAACAATCGATTAGGAACACTTGCGCAAACCGACGCAGCAGGCAACCTCATTATTTTCAGAACAAACATCGGCAACTCCCGCACAGCCGGACTTGAATTCTTTTTGCAAGGAGATTTTTATTTAGGCAAGAAAGCGAGTTTATCCCTGTTTACGTCCACTTCATTCATGGATGCACGATACCAAAATGCTACAATAAAATCGGGCAACGAAAATGTACGAATTACTGGAAGCAAGGTTGAGGGAGTTCCTTCCTGGATTACCAGAAACGGATTTACTTTCAAATATTCATTAGTTAGTTTTTCCGCGCTTTACAGTTACACTTCCGAAAATTTTGCCGATCCACTTAACACGGTTTCACCTTCCGCAAGTGGAGCAACGGGTTTAGTTCCGTCCTATCAACTACTTGACTTAAATGTTGCTATCCGTTTAACTAAAAAAATAAAATTATCAGTAAACGCAAACAATCTTTTGGACGAACACTATTTCACCAAGCGACCGCAATTCTATCCCGGACCGGGAATTTGGTCATCCGACGGGCGCACATTTTCAGCAACTGCATCTATAAAAATATGACAGTAAACCTTCGTATCAAAAAATACTACGGCCCGTGCCAGGGTTTAAAAATGGAGGGAGGCGTGGCAACTCAAAACTTTAAACGCACCTCGGATTAAAAAAGAATTAGACCAACAACAATAAAAATATATGAACACAATAGAAAGTACATTAACATCAAAACCGAAGTACGTTGACCTTTTAGGAAAGGAACAAGCATTAAAACTACTTCATGTTTTTGCAGATATTGAATCTGGCAAATATGACAAGAATGAAATACACACTTTTAAACTGAATGGCATTTCACATCCTATACATCTTCGTGCTATTAGGGCTGACATGCAATCTTTTGTTAATACATTTATTGATGTATACCTTGACAAAAAACCTTATTTGACAGATGCAACCTTTGTAATTGATGCAGGCGCAAATATTGGCTACACTGCCGTTTTATTTGCTAACTACTGGCCTCAATGTAAAATCATAAGTATCGAACCCGACAAGGAAAATTATGAATTGAGCCTCAAAAATACGTCGCCATATTCAAATATTACAGTATTAAACGGGGGACTTTGGAATAAAGAAGTGAAATTAAGAATTGAGGCCGGACAAGAAGATGGATTTGTTGTTAGAGAAGTAAATGATAGTCAAACCCAAATAAAATCAGAGAATCTAACTTCGGGAATATCAATTGACCAACTGCTAAAGAAATATAATATTGCTCAGATTGACTTCCTAAAAATGAACATTGAAGGAAGCGAAAAAGAAATCTTCGCCGAAAATTACAAGACTTGGTTACCGAAGACAAAAGCAATGCTTATTGAATTGCATGACGGAAAAAACGCTGGCTGTTCTAAAACAGTTTTTGCAACAATAAATCAATACGACTTTGCTGTAGCAGAAACCGCTCCTTATGGCGTTCTTTTTGTAAAAGAAAGTGTCTATAGGAAATGGTACGCAGACTGGTATCGTGAAGAAATTTACAAACCAAATATTGACAAGACTCGTTTTCCGGACTTTTATCTGGACAAAGAAAATTAATAACGATATATTAAACGTGGTACAGGGGCTATGACAGCACCTGTCAGAAAATAAGCCAATACTATGAATCCAAACATTGACTGGTTTTTTAATAAGCCTTCAAAGTGGCAAGAGGCCTATTCCGAATTAAGAACACTTGTTCTTGATTGCAAGCTAAGGGAAGAATTAAAATGGGGATGTCCCTGTTACACAAATGAAAAAAGTAATATCGTTTTAATTCACGGCTTTAAAGATTATTGTGCTTTGTTATTTATGCAAGGTGCGCTTCTAAAAGATCAAAAAAAGATCTTAGTCCAACAAACCAAAAATGTACAATCCGCTCGACAAATTCGTTTCAAACGCGTTGACGAAATATTGAAAAACAAATCAATTATAAAATCATATATAAACGAAGCTATCGCACTAAATAAAGCAGGTTTAAAAGTTGCACTCAAAAAAACAACCGAATACGATATTCCTGAAGAATTCCAACAAGTTTTAAACGATATGCCCGAATTGAAAACTGCCTTTAGAGCCTTGACTCCGGGGCGACAACGGGGGTATTTGCTTTATTTCTCTTCGGCTAAACAGCCTAAAACGCGAGAAGCAAGAATTGAAAAATATACTGAACAAATACTTAAAGGCAGAGGATTAGACGACTAGTACTGTTAAAAAATTAAACCCGTTTAGAAAACTACCACGTGCTAAAACGCGCTTATATAAAAACCATCATTTAGTCTTGTTTTACTAGTTTACCTTCCGAGTCAGAACACTATTTTTTCATTCGGCAAACACAGCCATTTCATTTTTAAATTCTTTGTACGGGGTAAAGATTAATTCAGATAAATCGGAATACCTGAAACCTAAAGAAGCAGGGCTTACATTTTAAAGCCAATAGAACCCTTATTCACATTCTCAATTACCTTATCCTTTAAAGTAAAAAACTCCGGTTTACTTACATTTCTTTTTTCGAGATAAGTGGTGTAGTTCTGTGAGTAATTTTTGCGGTTGGTAATTACCTCATCAAAATTTTCATTTAGGCCTATTAACAATTCGCAGGCTTCGCGGATCGCGAATTCTCCACCTTTTGAATATGTGAGATAATCTACCAATTTATTTTTTTCGCAATACTCCACAAAAAGAGGGTTTGCCTTTTGATTCACTTGTATCCTTACACCGCATGACTCTGCTACAGGAAGATCCAGAACATCGTCAAAAAAATAAGCTATTTGCGAAGGCTGAATGTTTTCTTTTTTGCAAATAAAATTAAGGGCTTCTATTTTATTTCCAATTTTAAAAAAAGAATAATGAAAGCCCTCTCGCTCGCAAAAATAAAATGCTGTTTCGTTTTTCTCGCCACTTATTATTGCCGTAAGCGGAATTGCACCATTTTTTAAATACCAGGAATAGCGGAGTAAATTCGTTCCCATGCTGTCTACTTCAGAAAAATTACTTCCTCCCGTCGCAGTTTTTTGCCCATCGTTAAATACGCCATCCCAATCAAAAACAAAGGCTTTTATGTGCTTGCATTTGTTTTTTAATTCATAGTAAGGAGTAACAAACCGACCACCGGATTCTGTATATAATTTTTCTATTTCTTCCATAAAAAAAGCCCTTTGCAGGGCTTATTATTTTTAAGATTTAAGATCCTGAATGTCCAGCATTCCAGCTGGTTTGCCATTGTCAGTTACCACAATCGTATCCACCATGGTTTTTCTGAAAAGCAGGTTTGCTTCATTTAATAAAACGTTTCCATCAATGGTAATTGGTTCACGGTATTCTAAATCACTTAATTTTTTATTTAAAATATCTCTTCCCTTATCCATCAATAGTTTTCTCAAGGAACCATCGGTGAACACACCTTTAATGCTTCCGTCTTTCTTAACCACGGTGATTGCGCCAAAATTATATTCTGTCATTTTAATGATCGCATCCGTAATATTGGTGTCTTCTGAAACAATCGGATTAACTCCATTAATCGCTTCCTTTACTTTCACCATCATCAAGCGAGTATCCATGATGAACTGATCGGTGCCTACTGTAGTAAAATTATTTTCTGTTAATTGTTTTAATACTTTTAAAGGAACGGTAATGGTATGCACACCAACATTAATAGCATTTCTAACGTGCTCGGCGTGTCTCACAGATGAAAACATAATCTTGGTATCGTAACCATATAAATCAACAGCATCCACACACTGTTCTACCAAAGCAAGGGCGTCGTGCCCCTGGTCCTGTAAGCGGCCAACGAGCGGACACACATAACTCGCTCCTGCATGCATGGCCATATAAGCCTGTTGCAGCGTATAAACCAAATGAACATTCACCAAGTAATTTTTGTCTCTTAATACTTTACAGGCTCTTACACCTTCCAAAGAAACCGGAATTTTAAACACTGTTTTTTTTGGGTCGAGTCCCAGAGCCAATTGGCGTTCGGCTTCTCCTAAAATTTCTTCCGCTGTGCTACCCAGAGCTTCAATTTGAAGAACAGGAACCATTTTACTCAATTTTACAATGGTTCCGTCAATATCCGTAATTCCTTCCTTTTGCATAAAGGTAGGCGTAGTAGTTAAACCGTTCAAAAAACCTAACTTAAATCCTTCTTCAATTTCTTTTAAGTTGGCTGAGTCTAAGTATAATTCCATATTTGGTTATAAATTAAGATGTAAAGAAACTAAAAAAAATTGAAATGGCTTACATTTGGATATGAACAGAAATAAACTGAGAATTGCATTAATAAAGCTATTTATTTACTATTAATTTTTTTATCAGCGTTTTCTCTCCGGCCTCTACCAGTAGTGTGTAAACACTATTCGGTAAGTTTCTCGCATCAATGGCAAAATTGTTTATACCAACTTCAAAGTTGTTTTGTGTGGAATAAACTATTTGGCCGAACATATTTATCACAGAGGTTATTGCTTTAACTGCCCTGTCTGTATCAATGGTAAGATTTATGGTTTCTTTAGCGGGATTAGGATATACCATTAAATTAAAACTAAATAAAGAATTCACTTTTTCAGTTCCTGTTGTATTTACGATAATCTCACCTAAGTTCACGTTATCAACCCACACATTGTTGCCGTTCCCGTTAATAGCTCTGAACTTGACCAGAATTTTAGGCGTAGCTGTAAAAGAAGCTAAGGAAATAACTTCATTTCTCCATTGATTAGCAGTTGGAAAAAAATCGCTGGTTGTTGCCGGAGCGGTTGATAGAGAGGGAGCCGCTTTGCTATACACGGTTGTCCAGTTTCCTCCGCAGTTTGACGAGACAAGTACCTCGAGTTTGTCCATATACCCTCCGGGATATTCGGCATAGGCCACATCAAAAGTTAAACTCGGGGAAAGGATTCCGGTTAAATCTGTGGGCGCTAAATACAAATCATCCACATCTCCTAAAGCACTGTTATTAAAAAAATCGTATTTCGCGGCACCCGAATTTGAACCATAGGCCCCAACAGAAGAGTTACGACTCCAGGAATAAATACCATTATCGCGATTAATCAAAGCCCAGTTAGCCGGTGGAAAAGTTCCTAAAGAAAAACTCTCCACAACGGTGTTGGCAATATAAGCCGGAGAACTAATGAATTTGTAACTCATTGAATTATTGCCGTCATAAGAATCCGGACCTCCATTTACTGCAGAAATAGTATAAGAATAAGTATGTGTACCTGCGGTTGCAGAAATTGTATTTAAAGTTAAAGTTGTTAAAGCCCCAACACCAAGGGTTCCGCTCCAAGTATAGGATGTAGAAGCTACACCGTCTAAATATGGAGTAATCGTTAGAGTATTAATTGTATTATCTCCATGATTTTTAATAGTAATAACTGGAGACAACGTGCTGGTGCAAACTACATCAGGAATAAAAACAGACTCTGCTCTTGCGTCGTCGTTTTGTCCAACCGCATCAGCCAAAACAGCTTGTTCTATTTTTCTGTTTCCATCATTCTGAATAAAGCCAACAAATGCAACTTCGGCTTTGTTTAATATAGATGAAGGAATAGCACAGTTTATAGTAAATGTTTGCGATTGGCCAACTGTCCATGTTGGTGCCATAGCTGTGCCGGCCTGAATGGATGGAAATGATTGTCTTGCTACGTCTTCAAAATCTTTTTCGCCGTTGGTGCCGGGTTGAGTAGGGAAATGAATATGTCGCTCAATCATTACCAAACGAAAAACAAGATTACTGTTAGTCGTGTAAATAGCACTTGCCTGAATGTTGACAGTTAACGTCACGGCCGTGTAGGTGGGATTCCACTCTCTGTTTAAGGTAACTGAAAAAGCGGAAGTAAAAGATTGCGCGGAATTAATCACTGCGTTGCTTAATGAGCCAGCATGATCATTAGGGGCACCAAACTGCCACAAGTGTTGCCCATCTATTAAGCCAGTGGGAGCGGAATTAATTCCGCTTGAGGGCGCAGAGCCGCTTGTCCATTGACTTTGATAGCCGTAACCGTTTCCTGAAGGCCCATAACGCCAATCGATTTCTGTTTTATTGGTTTGATATAAAGACCAGGTGTTACTTGGTGCTGAAGGGATGGGGACTTGCCATTTAATGGCCACTACTTTAGCTTGATTGATAGGATTTGCCAATACTGCATTTAGTCCCGGATTTGTTGCGGCGCAGGGCGGACAAGTTTCTCCCGTAAATTCTTCAAAAAGTGATAAACGAGGGGTTTGAGAAAACGCGGGTAATGTGAAAATAAAGGATATAAATAGAATTAATTTTTTTGTCATAGTAATTTAACTGGGCGGCGTTGGTTATGTTGTTTTCTGCTATTTCTACCAAAAACTTTTTCCTTGTTATTCCAATCTCTACATAAACTTCTTTGCTTAAAAGGCAAACCCCTGCAATTAAGTTTGATAACTATAACCCAATGTGGTAATGCTCATCATTTCACTTACCCGTGTGCTCCAGGGCGCAAGCGTAGCATTTAAGATATCCGTACTGAAGGTTGCGGTTGGATTAAGGCTTTGCCAATCGGCCCAAACTTTATCTACAAAAGCATGATGAAGAAAAAACAAAGGGTCTTTTGGCGATTTAAAGGTTGACATAGTGCCTCCAACCCAGTTATGTAAGACACCGTGTAAGTTGTTTAGTCCATTATCAAAACGCGAATAACTGGTTTCATTTTTAACGGCTGTAAGTTGCGCAACAGTAGGTAGATTATCCCCATTGTGAAAAATCGCACGTGTTACGCCCATCCAGCCAAATAATTCTTTTTTCAAATTATCAGGGATGCTTCTGAATGTAGTCCAATTCCAATACGGCAAATCAATTGCCATTCCATCGGCTTTTAACTCCTTTTCAAATTCAAGAATAAATTTCCGATGCCAGGCCAGCCAGTAAAACGGACTGTGAATAGTTAAATCATCTCCATCAATATGCGGGGATTCATCATGCTGATGATTGGCATATTTTTGATGTGTATCCACGAAGAAATCCCAATTGTGGTTTTTTTTACTTTTTTTCAGACATTTCATCGCATCGATAAAATCAGTCCATTGGTTATCGGTTAATCCTGCTTGTTTGAGACGCATGGTATTTTGTTTTGGTTACATTAAAGCTAAGTTAATTCAACCTAATTACCTAGTTTATAAGAAATTTTTTTTAATCAAATAAACTTATTTTTCATGCTTTAGTATGGGCGCTAAGTAGTGGGCGTGATTTAGCGTACCAAAGCTGTAAAGAAATTAATTCCTGAAAAATAAATCGAGTCTAAAATTTAACCGAAACTAAAAAGCCCTGTTGCAAAAACAACAGGGCTTTTTATTAATGTCAGTAATTTTTACTTATTAATCATTAACTTTTTAATGGCAGTGCCATTGTCGGTATCAATAACAACATTATAAACACCGTTTGCAAATTCGTTACCATTCAATTCAATAGCATTAGAGCCAGCTTCGAGCTTAATATTTTGACTAAACACTAATTGACCTAAGGCATTTACCATCGAGATTTTTGCGGAGCTTTGCAGAGCTGCATCAATCTTAAGAGTAGTTATTCCGTTAGAAGGATTTGGAAAAATATCCATACTTAAATCGGAAGCATTAACAACAGGAATACCTACACCATTTACCGGAGCATTTGGTTTTTGAGATAAATTAATATTATCCAAGTACAAGTTATTACCATAAGCACTAGTCGCCACAAATTTTACCAAAATATTTCCAGTAAAAGTGGTAAGTGCCACTACTTCTTTTCTCCATTGCCCGGCAGCAGGTGTAAATGCTGATGTTAGAACTGAACCGGTAGTTGACAAACCTGAACCTGATTTATTATAAACACTTGTCCAGTTAGCGCCGCAATTGTTAGATACAAAAACTTCCAATTTATCATTGGTGTTTGCAGAATACTGAGAATACGCTACATCAAAAGACATGCTTGGAGCTGCAGTTGCCGTGAAACTCATTGGTGGTAAAATTAAATCATTAACCATACCATTGGTAATTGTATTATAAAAATCCATCTTGGTTGATTCTGAACTTAAACCAAAACCACCGCAAGAAGTTACTCTAATCCATGTAGGACCAGAAGTTGGATTATAAGCCGCCCAATTAGTTGGAGGGAAAGTTGCTACAGCAAAACCTTCCGCAACTGGCGTTCCCTGATAATTACCAACAATTACAAAAGGTGCCTTGGCAGAATTATTATTTGGATTATTGTCTGTTCCACTCACAGAAACAACATTGTAAGAGAAAGTATGCGCACCACCTGTAACAGGCATAGAGTTTAAAGTAACGTTAGTACTAGAACCAACGGCTAAATTACCTGACCAGGTAAAATTAGTACCTGCAACCCCATCAATGTATGGAGTAATGGTCATGGCTGTAATAGCGTTGGTGCCATTGTTTTTAACTGTTATTTGTGGAACAGTAGAGCTTGTGCAGGTAAGAGCCGGAACACTCGCTGAAACCGCCTGAATATCATTAGCCAAAGGGCTTGCGCTAGCGCGCACTGCCTGAGCTACTTTTTGATTACCGTCATCCTGAATGAACCCTACAAACGCTACCTGAGCTTTATCTCTCGTGTAAGAAGGCAAAGGGCAATTCATGGTAAAAGTCTGAGTTTGACCAACTGTCCAGGTTGCTGACATTGGCGTGCCAGCCTGTAGCGTAGGAAAAGATTTGATAGCTACGTCCTCAAAATCTTTTTCGCCATTGGTTCCCGGTTGTACGGAGAAATGAATTTCCCGTTCTACCATCACGTTCCGAAAAATAAGATTACCTGTTGCCGTAAAATTAGCAGTGGCAACAATGTTAACCGTTACATTAACAGAGCTAAAAGTTGCATCCCAGGCACGTGCCATGGTAATAGAAAATGCTGCTGTGTTGGATTGAGCAGAACTAATAACGGCATTGTTAAGATTAGCCGGATGACCCGAAGCAGCACCAAAAACAGTAGCTTCTTGTCCGTCTATTTTGCTTGAAGGTGCAGAATTAATAGCTGGATTGTAACCATAACCGCCAGCTGTCCATCTCCAGTCAATTTCAACTTTATTAGTCTGATATAGCGACCAAGTTGCAGACGGAGCTGATGGAATAGGCACTTGCCATTTAATGGCTACTATTTTTGGCGTATTAGTTGGAGATGCCAACAATAGGTTGAGACCCGGATTAGCCGCTGCACAGGGAGGGCAGGTTTCACCAGTAAACTCTTCATACAACGACAAACGCGGGGTTTGCCCAACGGCACTTAGAGTTGCCATTAAGACTCCGGATAATAAAAGTTTTTTCATGTTTCTTTAGATATTAATGAATAACAAATATACCATTTCATAACTCAAATGCAAATCAACACCTGTTAATTGTTCTGTGTTGCAAAAGACCGAAACACTTGCAGTCAGACCATTTTTGCCCAGATAATTTTGACTACGGCTTCTTTCTGTTAATGCTTAAGGCTTTTAACATCCATTTTGGTAATGGTTTTTCGGAATCGCGTTTTTTTAAATCAAGGTACCAACCAAACTTCTTCAAAATAGGTATTTTTTTTGTTTCAACAAATTCAATCAACGTTCCATCTGGGTCCTCCACATAAGTAAAGTGACCAGCTGCTTCTCCCATTTCAAAGCCTGCTCCTCCATCAACTGTAAAAGGATGCCCTTCGCCTTCACATTTTAATTTTAAGGCTTCCATGTTTTTAATATCAAAACATAGGTGTATAAAACCAAGATCTCCCCAAAATCGATTTTCGAAAATTTTACGGGGATTGTGATTTTTTATTTCGATTAGTTCAATGAAACTGTTACCGAACAATTTCGAAAACGGACCTCTGCGTTCTTTACTATGAGTTAACAAAGCACGTATTACGTTTGCACTTCCACCCGGTAACGCAGACAAATCACTAAAGCTCTTTTCTCCTTGATAAATAACGTTGTCGTACCCTAAAATAGACGAATAAAATCGAATAGAGTTCTCTATGTTACTGACTCCTATTATCATGCCTATTGGCCCTCCTGTACTTTGCATTCCCTTACCAAACCAAGTATCATCTTCAATAATTTCAAAAAAATTTCCAAAAGCATCTTCAATAAAAAAATGCTTTTTACCCACCGGGTTATCACAAATTTCCCCCAACGTTTTAACGCCTTGAGATTTTAGATATTTGAAACTTGCCCCTACATTATCCGTTTTTATTTTAGCACAAAAAAGGCCTAAATCGCCAAGTTGCAGCTTAAATGCTGGCGGCTGGGGTGAACGACTGGTGTATTGCCAGATTTCAAACCCTCCTCCACCCTTCATGTTGATTGCTAAAATCGCATGTCGTTTGTGCGGTTTGCCTCCGGTGTAAGGCAACATTAAATTGGCTTCTGCGGCTTCCTCAAAAATAGGAATATCCATCCCAAAGTTTTTGTTATACCATTTAAATCCCTCACGAACATCCTTTACACCAATGCCAATTTGCTGAATGCCTGAAATAATATAGTTATTCATTATGTTATAAATATAGTTTGCACGCTTAGCGAAATGATTAAAACTAAAATTCTAAAATTATCGCCGGAATCTTTGATATTGAAAAAATCGATTATAAGCCTAACAAAATTTCCTCGGGATTTTTTCCACCAAACAACATGCGCGTTGGATTTTCAAGCATCTCTTTTACTTTTACAAGGAAGCCAACACTTTCTTTTCCGTCGATAATGCGATGATCGTAACTTAAAGCCACGTACATCATCGGACGAATAACCACCTGGCCGTTGATCGCCATAGGGCGTTCCACCACGTTGTGCATTCCTAAAATAGCGCTCTGCGGCGGGTTAATGATTGGTGTACTCATCATACTGCCAAAAACACCACCATTCGTAATTGTAAAAGTTCCGCCTTCCATATCGGCAATGGTTAATTTTCCATCGCGGGCTTTTAAAGCTAATTCTTTAATGCCACCTTCAATTTGTGCCAGACTCATTAATTCAGCATTGCGCAACACCGGTACCATCAAACCTTTCGGCGCACTAACAGCTATACCAATGTCACAATATTTATTGTAAATTATTTCATCGCCGCTTATCATGGCGTTTACTGCAGGATAATGGAACAAGGCCTCGGTAACCGCTTTAGTAAAGAAACTCATAAAGCCTACATTGTTTCCATGTACTTCTTTAAACTTGTCTTTATATTTAGCTCTTATCGCATAAATGCCACTCATGTCCACTTCATTAAAAGTAGTGAGCATGGCTGTTTCGTTTTTAACAGATACCAATCGTTTAGCTACAGTTTTACGTAAAGAAGTCATTTTAACTTTGTCCTTATCTCGTCCACCCTGCCAGCTGTTGCTCAGTGCCTTTGCGGCAGTTGGTAAACCATTAGAAAGTGCTGACAAAACATCCTGTTTGGTAATTCGTCCGTCTTTCCCTGTGCCGTTTACTTGTCCGGAGCCAATATTGTTCTCCGTCATTATTTTAGCAGCCGCCGGACTAGGCGTACCTGTTGCATAGCTTTGTTTACTAGCTTCTGCAGCTGCTTTATTTGAAACTACCTCTTGTTTAACAGGTGCAGCCTCTGTTTTACTCGCGGCCGCCTCCAGTTTAGGAGCCTCTGCTTTAGCAGCTTTTGCTTCGGGTTTAAAAGAAGTATCAATCTTCACTACTACTTGTCCTACTTTAACAGTATCGCCTTCTCCCACAAGTGTTTCAATTTTACCTGCTACTTCAGCGTTTAAAGTGAGTGTAGCTTTGTCTGAATCTACCTCAGCCAACACTTCATCTTTTTCAACCACATCGCCTGTGTTTTTTACCCAGCGCGCAATAATTACTTCTGTAATAGATTCACCCGGACTTGGAACTTTTAATTCTATAATGGCCATAATTATATTTTATAAATTTTTAATTACATTTAATTTTTCAAAATTGGTAAATTGACTTGGATAATTTGCCGCAGAGTTCCACGATCCAAACCTTTATAATCGTGAATCAAAACACCGCTTAGTCCCGAAACCTTTTTCCATTCAATTTGAGGATCATTACTTTTTAAATTCTTACTAATTTTTTTCGCTGCTTCACCAATAACTTCCCACATTCTTATACAGGCACTAAATGTTTTTCTACTTTCAATAAATGATTCTTCACGGTAATCAACTACAAAATTTTCAATATCTATAATTGAATCTAGAACATTTGGAAGATAAATTTTGTTTTTATTATGCATTGAAAATTATTTTCAAATCTTTTTCTACTTGAGGCTTAATATTTTTATTTAAATACTTTTTTGAAAACACCTGTCATAATTTCTTCCTGTTCTGCTGCATGACGTTTTGCAAATCCGGTTGCCGGACTCGCAGCCTCGTCTCTGCCAAAGTACTTTAAATTCAAAGAACGAAGTTGTTTATCCACATGCCTCCATGGGCCCATGTTTTCTGATTCTTCCTGAACAAATAAATAGTCTTTTGCTTTGTCGTATTTTTTCAGAATAGCATCAATCTGTTTATTCGGGAAAGGGTATAATTGTTCCAAACGAATAAAAACGATATCGCTGGCATTTTCTTTTTCTCTGCGCTCGATCAAATCGTAATAAATTTTTCCGCTGCAAAAGGCTATTCGTTTAATTTTTTTAGTGTCTACATTTTCATCTAATACTTCTTGAAAATTAGCATTCGTAAAATCACTTAATTTACTCACACAACTCGGATACCTCAATAATTTTTTCGGAGTAAAACAAATCAAAGGTTTACGAAAATCTCTTTTTAATTGCCTACGCAGAGCATGAAATTGCTGCGCCGGAGTAGTAGTATTAATTACCTGCATATTATTTTCCGCACACATTTGCAAAAATCTTTCCATTCTTGCGCTGGAATGTTCAGGGCCCTGACCTTCGTAACCATGTGGCAACAAAACCACCAAACCATTCATGCGTCTCCATTTGTATTCGGAAGAAGAGATGTATTGGTCAACAATTATTTGTGCACCATTAAAAAAATCACCGAATTGTGATTCCCAAAGGGTTAATGTATTTGGAGAGGCAAAGGCATAACCGTATTCAAAACCTAACACGCCATACTCGCTCAAAAGGGAATTGTAAATATTTAATTTCTGGGAAGCACCAATATTGTTGAGGGGTATATACTCCTCTTCACTATCTTCTACTTTAACAACAGCATGGCGATGTGAAAAAGTTCCACGTTCTACATCCTGCCCGCTAAAACGTACCTGATGACCTTCGCTTATTAAAGAAGCGTAGGCCATTAATTCTCCCATGGCCCAATCGTAACTGTCACCTGCAATCATGGCATGACGGTCGGCAAACAAACGTTCAATTTTATTGAAGAATTTTTTATCCTTTGGGAGTTGCGTGATTTTATTCGCTAAGTCCAAAAACAGCATTTTGTCGATGGCCGTATTTGGTGATTTATCAAAAGCATCAGCCGGAGCCATATGGACTCCCTGCCATGTTCCCTGAAGAAAAGAAGTGACTTTGGCTTTTTCTGTTTTTCTTGCTTCGTCCAAATCCTGCTCTAATTCATCTTTATAGTGCTTTTCAATTTCTTTTATTTCGTCTTCACTAAAACTTCCTTCTGCAATTAACTTTTTAGCATAAATCTCTTTCGGGTTGGGATGTTTCGCTATCTCTTTGTAAAGCAGAGGTTGAGTAAAACGAGGCTCATCGCCTTCATTGTGTCCATACTTGCGATAACACAATACATCAATAAAAACATCTTTTCGAAAGGCCAGACGGTA
>CALMND010000247.1 GCA_937868565.1 uncultured Bacteroidota bacterium
GATAAAACAATGCGCAAAGGCACTTCCTTTGGAACCCCTACCCAATTGGAAAACGAGTTGGCAAAACTGATACTTTCAAATAATTCTTACGTACAAAAGTTACGATTTGTAAGTAGTGGCACTGAAGCTGTGATGAGCGCGATTCGTTTGGCGAGGGGCTATACCCAAAGAAATAAAATTTTAAAATTCGAAGGTTGTTATCATGGACACGTGGATTCACTTTTAGTAAAAGCGGGGAGCGGTTTAGTAACCTTTGGCAATTCTAGTAGCGCAGGCGTTCCGGATAGTTTCGTTAATGAAACACTTACTGTTCCATTAAATAATAGGTATGCAGTTGAAGAAGCGTTTAAGAACTATAATGACCAAATTGCCTGTGTGATTATTGAACCTGTTCCAGCAAATAATGGCCTGCTAATTCAGGCAAAAGAGTTTTTGAATTTTTTGAGAGAAATTTGTAACGCGAATAATTCTCTCTTAATTTTTGATGAGGTGATTAGTGGATTTCGTTTGGGATTTTGCGGTGCCGCAGGAATGTATAATATTCAACCTGATATTATAACCTATGGAAAAATAATTGGTGGTGGTTTCCCTGTTGGAGCTTATGGAGCTAGCCATGAAATCATGTCATGTATTTCTCCTGAAGGGGCGGTTTATCAGGCCGGGACACTAAGTGGAAATCCTGTTGCCATGAGTGCAGGAATTGCCCAGCTTACAGAATGTCTAAAGCCCGGATTTTACGAGGAGTTGCAAAAAAAAACAAACTATTTAGTTGACGGAATTAATAAGTTAAACTCATTCTCGTTATTTAAGTTATTTAATTTAGGCTCTATTTTTTGGATTGCTTTTACTGAAAAAGAATCCATTAAAAAAGCTGAGGACATAGATGGCAAAAGCATGGCTCATTTCACTAAATTATTCCATGCATTGCTTGAAAACGGCATTTATTTGGGTCCTAGCGGTTATGAAGTCGGTTTTGTTTCACAGGCACATACCTATTCCGACATTGATAAAACCATTGAAGCCTTTGCTAAAAGTCTACAAACATTAGAAAATTAAAATAGAATAAAAATGAAAACGGTTGATTCCATAAATTTTGCAAATAAACGAGCGGTTATTCGGGTGGACTTTAATGTGCCACTGAACGAAAAGTATGAAGTAACCGACAATACTCGAATCAGAGCGACAATTCCTACTATAAAAAAAATACTAAAAGACGGGGGAAGTATTGTTTTGATGAGCCATTTAGGTCGCCCTAAAGAGGGGCCCACTAATAAGTATTCCTTAAGTCATGTTGTTTCAGAAGTGAGCAAACAATTAGGGGTACCGGTTTTATTTGCCAACGATTGCATAAGTGATGACGCCTATTCTAAATCAGGAAACCTAAAAAGTGGTGAAGTGTTATTGCTTGAAAATCTCAGATTCTATAAAGAAGAAGAAAGGGGTGATGAAACTTTTGCTCAAAAATTAAGTAAGCATGGATCCATTTATGTAAACGACGCTTTTGGCACAGCTCACAGGGCACATGCTTCCACAGCAGTTATCGCGAAGTATTTTGATAAAAATGCCAAATGCTTTGGCTACGTCATGGCAGGCGAGGTAGCCAGTATTGACAAGGTACTCAATCAATCACAAAAACCATTCACCGCTATTGTTGGTGGAGCAAAAGTGAGCGATAAGATTTTGATTATTGAACAACTCATGAGCAGAGCCGATAATATTTTAATCGGAGGTGGAATGGCGTTTACTTTCGTAAAAGCTTTAGGAGGAAAAATTGGAAATTCGTTGTGTGAAGATGATCGATTAGATATGGCTAAGGAACTCATTCAAAAAGCCAAAATAAAAGGTGTAAACCTATGTATACCCACGGATGCCGTTATAGCAGACAATTTTTCCAACGACGCAAATAAAAGAGAGGTGGAAATCAATGCCATTCCGGATGGTTGGATGGGATTGGATTTAGGTGAAAAAACAATTTCTTACTTTGGCACCATCATAAAAAACTCAAAAACAATTTTATGGAACGGACCTATGGGAGTTTTTGAAATGAGTAGTTTCGAAAGAGGAACACAACAAGTGGCTTTTGATATTGTGGAAGCAACGGAAAATGGAGCTTTTACATTGATAGGCGGAGGTGATAGTGTTGCAGCTATTAATAAATACAATCTTGCTGATAAAGTAAGTTATGTGAGTACCGGTGGCGGGGCACTTTTGGAATATATAGAGCAAGGAACCTTACCAGGTGTTAGAGCTATTGAAGAATGAAGTTGATGCCCGTGTTTTGTTTTTTGTTTGTAGCATTTATTGTCTGTGCATGTAAAAAAAACAGGGAATGTGAATGCAAAAATTCGAATGGAGTATATAGTGGGGGTAAATTGAAATCAACAAGAAGTTATGCTAAAAAATATTGTCCGACTCTTGCTACATCGGGCAGTACTTGTTATCTAAAATAATGAGTGTTTGGTAAGACAGATAAAAAACGTAGTTTTAAAATATGAACATAAGAGTAGGTTTTGGTTTTGATGTACATCCACTAGGAGAGGGGAGAGAATTGTGGTTGGGCGGTGTAAAATTGGAATTTGAGAAAGGATGTGTGGGACACAGTGATGCGGATGTTTTGCTTCACGCTATTTGTGATGCTTTATTGGGAGCGGCCAACCTGCGTGATATTGGTTTTCATTTTCCAAATACCGATCCGAAATACAAGGGGGCAGATAGCAAACTTTTACTTAAGGAAGTGGTGCGGCTTTTAAAGGAAAATAATTATAAAGTAGGAAACATTGATGCAACAATAAGTTTAGAAGCCCCTAAAATAAATCCCCACATTAAAGATATGCAGAGCATTATTGCGCCAATTCTGGAGGTAAGCACAAATGACATTTCAATAAAAGCAACTACCAACGAAAAATTAGGATACGTGGGTAGGGGTGAAGGCGTGAACGCTTTTGCCGTTGCCTTGATAGGTAAATCGCAACCCTAACGATTTCTTAGCGTTAAAGTAATGATTTTGCAATTGTAAAATTATGCTCGAACTACGATAATGTAGTATCTTTAAATAATGAGACTTTTTTTAATATTTATTGTTTCTTGGTGCGTTTCAAATTTTTACTTCGCGCAAACAAACAATTATTATTTCGGAAATTTGCACGCGCATACTGGATTTAGCGATGGAAATAAAGACTCAGTAACCTCGGGTGTTTCGAAACCTGATGGCGCTTACAATTATGCTAAACAATCCAGCAATTTCGATTTTTTAGGAATCTCAGAACACAATCACTATTCAAATAACAATAATCCTGGATTTAGAGTTCAAAGTTATCAGATTGGCCTTAATATGGCAGACCAGGCCAATCAGGATGGTACTTTTCTTGCTTTGTTTGGTATGGAATATGGTGTGTCTTCAAACTATAACGGACATGTGGTCATTTACGGATTTAATCAGCTCATCGGGTGGGAAACTAACTTATCGGGTCAGGTTGGGGCTAACTACGATATTTTTAATGCAAAAACAGATTATCATGGGCTTTTTACTAAAGTAAAAAATAATCCAAATGCGTTTGCATATTTGGCTCATCCAAATTTTGACGATTATTCTACCAATGGTAGTCAGGCAACAGCATTAGCCTATGCTCCATATAATCCAGCATATGACAGCGCCATCGTTGGCATGCCATTGAGAAGTGGAAATGCTTTTAGCACTTTTACAGATTATAGCGATTATTCAACATCTGGAGCCTATTTTTTTACTTATTATAAAAAATTACTATATCAGGGTTATCATTTAGGGATTGGATATGACCATGACAATCACTACACCAATTTTGGAAGAAGTAACGGTGGCAGACTGGCTATTATCGCACCTTCTCTTACCCGGTCTAATTTGATGTTGGCTATGAAAAACATGCATTTTTATGGAACGGACGATTCAAATGCCGAAATTGAATTTAGCACAAATGGCAATATTATGGGCTCGATTTTAAGCGACAATTTTTATCCAACGTTCAACGTTATTCACAATGATCCGGACGGAGAACAAGCAGACACGATTAAGATTTGGCGAGGATACAGTAATAGCGGAGGCTTATGGGCTGAAATTGTTCGGTTTAACAAAGGAAGTAATACCATGACTTATCAAGATACCAGCATTAAGCCGAATATTGAATACTATTATTTTGCCGAAATAAAACAAGCAGACGGTCAATGGATTGTTACATCGCCAATTTGGTATAAAGGGATTGGTGCACTTGGTTTGACAGAAAGAAATAACGAAAGCACTTTTCGTTATTTTCCGAATCCTGCGTCTAAAAGCCTAAGTTTTAGTTTAAGAGACAACCTAGAGTTTCAAATAACTATTTCAGACATAACAGGTAGAAAGGTGTACGAAAATAATTTTAGCGGAAAGGATTTTGTAATAGACGTTTCTGCTTTGACTCCTGGGGCTTATCAGCTATCTTTAAAAAGTTTGAATGTCAACGTGTCAAAAAAGCTAATTATCGAATAGTTAAACTGAAGCTCTCATTAAGCGGTCATTAATCGCTCTGCCAAGACCCTCGTCAGGAAATTTTTCGCACAAAACAACATCCGAATCGCTTTCATCCGCCATGCGTAAAAACTTAAACAAATTTAGAGCAGCTTCATCCAGCATTTTTGTTTTAGAAAGATTAAAAAGTCGTAAGTTTCTTCCATCATACTTTTCTTCACCAAAATAGATTAATGCAATTTTTTTTTCTGAATAGAGTCGAATTAGTTCACTTAAATTCCCAATAAACAAGGGCTTATCAGGTGCATAGTGGCTTTTTAATTGGCCCGGAACTTTCGGATTATCAGATGTATTAATACATAATTTAACAGAGCCAACTAGTCCTTCAATTTTTTCTATCGGTAGTCCGCCTAGCCGAAAAACACAGATTTCTTCTCCTTCAATACCAACAATAGTCGACTCTAAGCCGACTTTACATGAGCCACCATCTAACAGGTAATCAATTTTATCACCGAGCTGTTTTCTTACATGTGCGGTCTCCGTAGGGCTTACATAACCAAAAGGATTGGCACTCGGAGCCGCTAAAGGAAGGTCCAAAGCATTTATTAACCTCAATGTTAAGCTATGTTTTGGGACACGAATCGCAACTCGCGGCAGTCCGGATGTTATAAGATCAGATACGTTTTCCTTTTTCGGAAGTAATAAGGTTAAAGGTCCCGGCCAAAAAGCTTTAGCAAGTTTTAATAAACGCTTATCGTCGAAAAAGGCATATCTCTTGGCCATGGAAATAGAAGAAACATGAATTATCAAAGGGTCGAAAAATGGTCTTTGTTTAACTTTAAATACATTTAAAACTGCTCTTTCGTTCAGGGCATTAGCAGCTAGCCCATAAACGGTTTCGGTTGGAATAGCCACTAAACCGCCGTCAGAGAGCATTTTTGCTGCTAATTCGATATCTTTTCCAGTTTCTCCCACGGAGCAAAGATACTATTAGACAAAACGATTATGACATTCATATCGCAAATTTATCTAAAAGTAATTTAAGTAAAATAGGCTATTATTCTCGTATTTAGTGGCATAACAAGATAAAAACTCTATATTTGTTAAGCTTTATGAGCGAACTGATCAGCATAAAGGACCAGCAATTTAGGCCTTACATTACAGAGGATAACATTGCAAATGCAGTTAAAAGAATTTCTGATTCGATTAATAAAGATTTGGCAGATGCCTTTCCGGTTTTTTTGGCAGTCTTAAATGGTTCATTTATGTTTGCTTCGGACCTCTTAAAAGAAATCACCATCCCCTGTGAGATTTCTTTTATTAAATTAGCTAGCTACACTGGGACAAGCAGTACTGGTATGGTAACAGAGTTGATTGGCTTATCGAATGAACTGAGTGGAAGAACAGTTGTGATTTTGGAAGATATAGTTGACACGGGTTTAACGATTAATGAATTGGGGAAATTACTTAATGAGAAAAATGTAAAGCAAATAAAAATAGCAACAGTACTCATGAAACCGGAGTCTTACAAAGGAAATTATGTGGTAGATTACGTGGGAATAGAAATTAAAAATGATTTTGTGATAGGTTATGGCTTGGACTATGACGGACAAGGAAGAAATTTAAGAGAAATATACGTACTCGTTTAAAAAAATAAATTATGGAAAAAATGTTGAACATTGTTTTGTTTGGCCCTCTGGGAGCTGGTAAGGGCACGCAGTCCGAAAACTTAATTAATAAGTATGGTCTTGTACATCTGAGTACGGGAGATATTTTGCGTTCTGAAATCGGCAGAGGTTCTGAACTTGGAAGGAAGGCCAAAGAAATAATGGAGAAAGGCGAACTTGTTGGTGATGATATAGTGATTGCAATGATTGAAGCCAAGTTAGATGAAAACACAAATGCTAAAGGATTTATTTTTGATGGATTTCCACGTACAACTGCACAAGCTCTTGCTCTTGATGACTTGCTTCAGAAAAAAGGCACCGGGATAAGCGGTATGTTGGCGTTGGAAGTAAAAGATGATGAACTAATTAAACGTTTGTTATTAAGAGGACAAGATAGCGGGAGAGCTGATGATAAAAATGAAGAAGTGATTCGAAGGAGAATTTTGGAATATAACACCAAAACTTTGCCGCTAAAGAACTATTACAATGAGCAAGGTAAATTTCATTCCATTAATGGGATTGGATCTGTAAACGAAATTTTTAAGGCATTAGTCGACCGTATCGTTTTTTTAAATGCCGAAATGGATTTAACTTCCCTTGAAACCGATCTAGAACATCTGGATTTAACCATAAAAGATTTTGAGGTAGCCGATGAGATTGCTCCGGAATGGTTGCTGGAAATTGATGCCATTAAACGTGCAGAAGCCGAAGAGGCTGAAGAACAGAAACGGGAGAAAAAGAACA
>CALMND010000248.1 GCA_937868565.1 uncultured Bacteroidota bacterium
GCGGAGTTGAAGAGCAGGATGTCGGCGCTGCTCGACCGAGCCGTCTCGACCTATCCGGACGGTACCCCAGAGGGCGCCTGGTGGCTTCCTGAGCGCTTCGGGGGCAGTGCCCCGACGCTGGAGGCGGCGGTGGCTCTCATGCTGCTTCTTACGCTCCAAGCAGTGCAGACGGCACAGTAAGTACAACCGGAAATACCGCTGTAGGTACTGCGGCTGGGGCAGGAGGAGTAGCGGGTGCTGGTGGTGGAGCTTCAAGTAGTGCCAATGGAGGTGCGGGTTTTTACGGCGATGGTGGCGGAACAATAGGTCCTGCCATATCGTTCACCAATGGTGCTTTGGGAGGCAATGTGGGTGCTATAGCATACGCCAATGGAGCAATAGGCGGTTTTGGCGGAGGCGGCGGCACGCAAAGCTGGAATAATAACCGGGGCGGCGGCGGCGGCGGATACAGCGGCGGCGGCGGTGGACAACTTGGGCAACCAAATTGTTGGGGCGGCGGCGGCGGATCTTACAACGGTGGCATAAACCAAATAAATCTCTCAGGAGCAAATACGTTCAGCGACGGTCTTGTTATCATTACCCGCCTTTGTAATATTACATTAGGAACGACTTCGGGAATTACATCAATTTGCCAGGGGGCCGCCGTTACTCTTACTACCGACGCCATCAGCAATTACACTTGGAGCACAGGAAGTAATGCGCCATCTATTTTAATTTCTCCTATCGTAACAACTTCATACACGTTAACCGCTATGAGTCCTTCTAATTGTATTACCAGTGCTGTTATAACTATAACAGTGAGTTCGGGAACTCCTACGCTAGCGGTAACAAATAGTTCGCCAAGTGTTTGTCTAGGTAAAACTGCAACTTTAACCGCAACAGGCGCACTCACTTATACCTGGAGCGGAGGTGTAAGTAATGGAGTTAGTTTTATTCCTTTAACGACTCAAGTTTATACAGTGAGTGGTCAAAATGGATGCGGTACTTCAACCGCTGTAACATCTATAAGCGTGGCACCTTTGGCAATTTCAGCGGTTAGTTCTCCTACAATTATATGCGCCACGAGTCCAGCTACTTTAACAGCCGTTTCACCGGGAACCTCATATACCTGGCAACCTTTTGGCCTCATAGGTTCAACCGTAGCCGTTAATCCTTCGGTCACAACTATTTATACCGTAACTGCTTCAGATGGAACATGCTCTGGTGTTACAAGTCTTACTCTTTCTGCGAAGCCAATCCCTACCGTTAATATTGTTGCGAGTGCCTCAGTTATTTGTGCCGGGGACATAGTAAATTTAAGCGCCAGCGGTGGTTTGACTTATACCTGGAATCCTGGTAATTTATCAGGCGCATCTATTAATGTAGCTCCTGCATCGTCCACCCTCTTTTCTGCAGTAGCGAGTAACTCGGTAGGTTGCACGGCCTCGTCTAATCAGGTTGTAATAGTTAATACAGGCCCCACTATATCTATAGTTGCAAGCAGCCAATTGGTTTGTTCAGGAGCTTCGGTTAATCTCGTTGCAAATGGTGCTGTTAATTACACCTGGAATCCTGGAAATTTTAACACACCTAATATTCTCGATAATCCCGTTAGTTCTACCATTTATAGTATTTCCGGGACACATAATACGAATTCCTGCGTTACTACGAAAACAATTGCAGTACAGGTGCTTCCAATAAATGTTAGTGTTAACAGTTCGACTAATTTGGTTTGCCAAGGCGCCTCTGTTTCTTTAACAGCTAATGGCGGGAATAGTTATGCCTGGAGTAACGGTCAAAGCGGTGCATCAATTGTGGTAAACCCAACTGCAAGTCTAGTTTATACCTTGACGGCCACTACAAGTTCCTTGAGTTTGAATTGCATCACGATACATACCCTACAGATAAACGTCAGCCCAAACCCAATTGTGCTGGCAAATTCGACTAAAACAGCCATCTGTAAAGGTGAATTTACAAGCATGAACGCTTCTGGAGCCAGTACTTATTCGTGGACCAATGGATCCACAGGGGCTTCTGTAAGTATTAGTCCAACAATTACGACTAACTATACGGTAACGGGTACTAACGCAAATGGCTGTTCAGGTCAAGCTTCCATTCAATTAAAAGTTAATAATTGTTTGAGTGTTTTTGAATCAATTTTGAAAGACGGGATTTCAATTTTTCCAAATCCAAGTTCCGGCGATTTTGTAATTCAATCAGAGTCTCAAATGAATTTATCTCTGGTCAATCAGCTTGGCCAAAACGTTACACTTATTGAATTAAACAGTTCTAATAATTATCAGGTCAACGTGAATAATTTAGTCAGCGGAATTTATTTTATTACCGGAGAAAACGGAAATAATAAGATTAACAGAAAAATAATTGTGAATAGGTAAACTGCATTTGATCTAATTTAATGAGCCTGCAGCAATGCGGGCTCTTTTGTTTTTAGATAATCTCTTTTATTTTTTTGTAACTCTGGTAGAACTAAATTACCGAACCAAGGATTTTTTGCTTGCCAGATATTATTTCTTGGGAAGTAATTTGGTAAGGGAAGATACTCTGGTAAATGGGTTTTAAAATTCTGAACTGTTTCAGTCAGCGTGCATTTTGCTTTATTGCAAAGGTAATAATTTTGTGCATGCGGCCCGATTAACAAAATAAATTTGCCTTGGGCGTTTTGGCCAATAATTTATTATGCCAGTAATTATGATTTTACTCTTCGTTCCGGTCGCCATTACCTTGTTAATATCCAGCTCTAAGTATTTTTTACATTCTTTGTAGTTTTTTATTTGATGTAAGAGTTTTTGCGTGTTGTCTTAAAAAGAATAAACCGGTGTCGAGTTTAACTCATCTCTTTCAATTTTATAAATCACCCCCTTTTGTCCATTGAAATCAAAATCTTTGTAGAAAGTTAAGCCAATTTTTTGAAGCACTTTTATAGAAGCGATATTTTCTTTCATGGCACGTCCTACAATAGTGCTCATTCCATATTTACTAAATCCTAATTCTAAACAAGCCTTGGCAGATTCAGTCGCATAACCTTTATTCCAGTGCTTTCTAAAAAATCTGAATCCAATATCATATTCCTTATCTTCCTCAGTATACTTTAATCCACACCAGCCCAAAAATTCATTATTTGTTTTATGAATAACACCCCAACGTCCAAAGCCGTATTTTTTGTAATGTGTGTAATTCTTTAAAAAAGTTTTTGCTTCGTCAATGCTGGTAAAAGAACTGTCTCCAGTATATTTTATTACCTCTGGATCCAAATTCAGTAAGTAAGCATTTTCTGAGTCTTGTACGGTTATTTCCCTTAAGTACAATCTTTCTGTTTCGACGATGCGCATATAATTTAAGTTAATTTTTACAACCGTTAATCTACGGACAGTTTTTCCAATATTCACTTTCTAGGTATACTCTTTTGTACTTCCCACGATGAAGTATAAATTTTAGAGCTCTGTGCTTATTGGACTGTTTGTGGTAGTAGTTCTCAGTTACTTTATAACCTATATAATAACCAAGATCAGCTGGTCGACTTTTAGCATTCCTGCCATTATAGAGCCAGTCATAAACATAAAAAGGTTGGGTGCTAATTGATTTTTCGAATTCTTTCCATAAAGAGCATTCGTGCTTGTTTCCGTAAGACTGAATGTGTGAATTGATATTAAGTCCGAAAAACTCTTCAGTTAAAAAATCTGCTGATCCTTCTAAAATGACCATATTAAGTAGAGTTAAACCTCTGTGCTTAAAAAGTTTAGGAAGTTCCTTAAGAGGTATCCCATGCTGCTGGGTGTGAACTGTTTCATGAGCTACGTATGAAATGAGTGGATTAGGTTTCCGCACGACACTTTTTAACCAGTCATTCAACTCACTTTCATCAACAGTAGAATCAGCTGCCGCAATTTCAGAACCAATTAATAATAAATTTCTAGAGGTAGTACCGCCCGAGCTTAAACAGCCAATTGCAAAACAAATATCTGGCGCTTTAAAACGCGGAAAATACTTTTTAAATTTCCGATATAAAGTATCAATTTCATTTTTTTGAAATTTAATTTTTTCGGTCAAAGGTCGGATAGATTTCCAGAATTTGGGATATTTTGAAATTACATACACGTAACTTTCAGCCGTTAATTTTTTGTAACGAACCAATTTTTTAAAATTTTTGGTACCCTTATCAATATAATTTTTTTGAATTACCCGCAGGCTGTCTTTTTTAGAAGTTAAACCAGATAAGTTATCATAGGCTATCCAAAAATTATCTATATCAACAGTTTCGATTTTAAACGAGAGTTGTGTAAATACTGGGTATGAGATTAAAATTAGAATCGCAAATATGGGTAATGACTTTATTTGCAAATTCCACATGACGGATAATTAATGCACAAAATATAACAAAACTGTCCAACTACCAGGACAACTTTTGTATAAATCCGGCCAAATACCTTAACTGAGGAACTCCTTAAACCTTTTTAACAAATACCCGTAAAGAAACTTTTTATATAGCGTAACTTAGCATGAAGTTTGAAGTTATATTTGACTGTAGCTAAATGAAGAAAAAAATACTTGCATTCATTCTTTTTATTTTTTCCCTAATGTCCCATGGGCAGGACGAACCAGCTAATGAAGTTAAACTTTGCAACGAAGACATCAATAAAAAGGCCTTGGCTTTATACAAAAAGGGGATTGACAAAAAAAAATACAAGCGACCTGAACGCCTAGAGTTTCTCCAAAAATGTTTAGAAATTGAACCCGATTTTGCCGAAGCCCACTTAGCAGCCGGTCTCGAGTTTGCTGCTCGCTGTAAACTTGAAGAAAAAGCCTTTACACCAACGTTACCTTTTTTTTATAAAGCAATCGCCTCCTGTCCGCAAATTCACAGCGAACCATATTATTATCTGGGCTTTGATTATTATGAGAGACTCATGAATGATTCGGCAGTGAAGTACTTAAAGAAGTTTGTGGATTTTAAAGACGAGGACAGTAAAAAGTTTTCAAAAGATTGGGACGGCGAAATGTACAACGCCAAAATGATGTTGAAGTCGGCTAAAAAAGAAATGGGATTAAAGCGCAATATGCCCTTCAACCCAAAAGTAGTGCCAGGCGTTTCTACAGAAAGAGATGAGTATTTAGCTTACATATCGCCCGATGATAAGAGTTGTTATTTTGTGCGTCGCGTACCAATGGATAATAAAAATCAGGTGTTTGCCAGCGATAAAGAAAAGGAAATGTTTATGATTGCGAAGCGAGATAAAACCGGAGTGTTTGATCGTGGAGAACCCATGAGTTCGCCCTTTAACGCAACCGACGACAACCAGGGAGGTTGCAGCATTTCGTTAGATAACAGGCGGTTGTATTTTGCCATGATGCGCTACGAAGGTGGCTTGCAACCCAATTGCGATTTGTATGTAAGTGAATTTTCTGAAGATTCCTGGGGGGATATTAAAAAACTAAGTGCTAATGTGAACGACCCAAAATATTGGGACAGCCAACCCACCATTGCTTCTGATGGAGTAACACTTTATTTTGCGAGTGACAGGCCGGGAGGCTACGGCGGAATAGACTTGTATTACACTGTTCGCGACCAAAAAACAGGAACATGGGGCAAGCCAGTTAACCTTGGACCAACCATTAACACAAAAGGTGACGAAAAAACACCTTTTATTCACAGTGATAGCGAAACTCTTTATTTCAGCAGTACAGGGCATTTCGGTTTCGGAGCTTACGATATCTTTTACACGCGAAAAAACGAAAAAGGAGAATGGATCGAACCCGAGAATATTGGGTCACCCATTAACAGTGATAAAGACGATACCGGTTTTTTTGTAAGTACAGATACTCACACCGGTTATTTCTTCAGTTTCGATGAAGGCAAAGTAAGAGGAAGAGGAATTGGTCGTTATGATTTATACGGTTTTGAATTGTACGCAGAGGCCCGGCCACAGCAAGTTGATTTAATAAAAGGTAAAATTGAAAAAGATAAAGAAGGAGTTGCTGGGGCCATTGTAGAAATAAAAGACTTAAAAACAAAGGCAATTACATACGCAACCGTTGATAGTACTAGCGGTGAGTACATGATGGCGGTCAAGAAAAAGAGTGAAGTAATGGTGACAGTAAAAAAAGATGGTATTGCATTTAATTCTATAATAATTACAGCTAAGGATCACCCGGCTCATAGCGAAGAACCTATGCCAATAAATATTGAAGTGCAGGAAGCCAAAGAAGGCAGTACCTTTGTGATTAATAATGTTTATTATTCCACAAACAGTGCTGATTTGAAAACAGAAAGCCGTTTGGTGCTGGAAAGTTTTGCGCAGTATCTGAAGGATAATCCAAAATTAAGAATTGAGATTCACGGGCATACAGATAATGTGGGTAATCCTAAGGACAATGAGGCATTGAGCACGAATCGTGCCTTCTCTGTGAAGATTATGATTGAGGAATTCGGAATTTCAGGGGACCGAATAGCAGCGAAGGGATTTGGTTCGAGTCAACCTATTGGCGATAATCACACAGAAGAGGGCCGTGCTAAAAACCGCCGTACAGAGTTTTTGATTGTGGAAAAATAATTTCTTTTCTTAAAACGGTTTTAATAATTAAAATGATAAGCCAACTTTTTCATGATGAAACGAGAGACTTTCATTTTCCGACTCAAATGGCATATTCTCCGAAAGTTTTTTTAAACGGGAGGTTAGTACTTTAATTTTAACGAACTTGACAAATAAATACATACGCATAGGAATTGAAGCGTTAGTTTGGATATGCTTTATAGTCTTCCCGCTAATTCTTTTCCCAACGCTCCAGCCATTTATTGATAAAGGAATTATTAACCCACCACTTCTAGGCATTGTTATTACCCATAGTTTGCTTATTGTATTTTATTACTTCAATTATTACTATGCGTTGCCAAGATTTTACTTTACACGCAGATATAAAACCTATTTTCCGTTGATTGCTGGATGTTTAGTGAGCCTAATTCTAATTATGTTATCTAATAGAAATTTTAATCCCCTCCCAAGCCCTCCATTCAAATACGCCACTCTTGCTTTTACGATTAGTATAGCGTTGCGGTTTTTAATGATGTTGCTTCTTTCTCTCGGGTTCTCAAGTTATAACAGACTCAGGCTAGCAGAAAAGGAAAAATTAAAAACAGAACTCTCCTATCTGAAAGCTCAGATTAATCCACATTTTTTATTTAATACACTTAACAGCATTTATGCGTTGACGGTAAAAAGGTCTGACAGCGCTCCGGAATCTGTAACAAGGTTGGCGTCCATTATGCGTTATGTAATTACGGATGCAAGTTTGGACAAAGTTTCGTTGGAAAAGGAAATTCACTACATATCAGCCTATATTGATTTGGAAAAACTGAGGTTAACCAATAAGGTAAAGTTCAAATACGAATTGAAAGGTGATTTTGCAGGAGTGAAAATTGCCCCCATGATTTTTCTTCCATTAATTGAGAATGCCTTTAAATATGGCGTAAGTACTCATGAAAATTCAGAAATTGATATTCAGATAACCCGGGAACAGAACATTATTACTTTTTTATCCAAAAACACAAAATTAAAACATGATAAAAACAATAGTACGGGTCTTGGTCTTAAAAATGTAAAAAAGCGCCTTGAGCTAATTTATGGTGGTAAGCACGAAATAATAATCCACAATGCCGAAGATTTTTTTTCTGTTAAACTCTCAATAACTTTGAATGATTAACTGCGTCGCAATAGACGATGAGCCGTTGGCTTTATCCGTATTGGAGGAACTCTGTTCAAAAGCTCCATTTTTGCAATTGAATAAAACATTTACAGATACGCATGAGGCAGCCAAATATTTGCGAAAATTCCCGGTTGACCTTTTGTTTTTAGATATTCAGATGCCTGATATGAACGGTATCGATTTTTATCAAAAACATGGACAAAACAAAATGGTTATATTTTCCACAGCCTACAGTGAATACGCTATTGAAGGCTTTAACCTAAGTGCTATTGACTATATATTGAAACCTGTTGAATTTAATCGTTTTATACAAGCAGTAGATAAGGCGCATGAATATTATCATTATATCCATTCATCTGCAAACAAAAGCACGCAATATCTTTTTGTTCGTTCAGAGTATAGCCTGGTTAAAATCCCGTTTTCGGATATTGAGTATATTGAAACACTTGACGATTACATTAAAATACACCTTAGCGCTAAAAAGCCCGTTCTTACCAAGATGAACCTTAAAAATGTAATGGAAAAGTTGAACCCAAAAGAGTTTATTCGGGTACACCGCTCTTACATCATACCTTTTTGTAAAATCCATTCAGTGAGGGGTAAATCAATCAAGATCGGTGATGTTGAAATTCCGATAGGCATTAAGTTTGAGGGAGACTTTTTTAAAAACTTTGAAACTGATTAACTTGAATTGAAATATAGTCTGAAACAGATTAAATTTATTTTTCATTAGTAAATTAAAATTCCCCTACACATTTTATATATTCCCCTACTTATTTTTTAGTTAGGTAGCGCAATTGCGAATTTTGGAGTGTGAAAATGACATTCATAACTCGCGGATTAATAGCCCAAATTTTATTTTTAAATTTTGCAGGCGCACAACAATCTTTTAATTCTTTAGATAGTATATTAGACTTTGCAGACGGTCACTCAATTTCTTCAAAAGTTCTGGAACAACAAGCTTTGCTGGCTAAGTGGACAAAGGTAGCAGCGCTTGCTAATACGATAAATTTTAAAAGTCCGGTTTCTTTTTCTTCAACAGATAATTTATTGCTTCCGGTTAATTTTATTCCCGCGGACGCATTTGGAGCGCCTGGCGGAACGCTGAGGCAAATTACTCTGGGACAGGAGTATGTGAGTAATTTTAATTTCAATCCGCAAATAGATATTATTAATCCTCAAAATTGGGCTCGTGTAAAGAGTGCTGAATTAAATAAAGAGATAACAGGGGTTAACGGTTTGCTGAATAAAAAGGCATTAAAAGAGAGCATAGCCGCCGCTTATTTTAATTGTGTGGCTTTAAATGCACAAATTATAAATTCGGAAAAAAGTTTGTCTGTTTCCGATTCGCTGGCTCTGATTGTTAAGAATAAATTAGATTTAGGAATTGCCAGAGAGCAGGATTACAATAATGCAAAAGTAAACACTCTTCTGGTAAGCGATAAGCTTAATCAGCTCAGGATTAATCGCAGTCAACAAATTAACGTAATAAAGGTACTTTGTGACATCCCTGCTAACAAAGAACTTCTTATCGAAAAAAAGGGAGACGATAACTTTGCAATCGACAAAGCAGTTTCTACTCTTGAGTCTAAATTGCAAGTTCTTCAGCGTCAATATATGAAAAACGAGTTAAACGTTGGACGGCTTGCCATGTTGCCGGTTGTTTCATTTATATATTATCAAGGTTTGCAGCAAAATAGTAATGCTAAATTTTTCGATAATAAAGCAGAATGGATACAGTCTAAATATTTGGGACTAAGACTCACGATGCCTTTTCCGCCCGACGTAACAAGGCTTTCACAAAATTATACCAATAAGGTAAATTATAGAATGGCAGAATTAAATGCTGAGCACAGCATACTCCAGAACGAAATGAGTAACGGCAATCTGGACTTAGAGTTGGAAAAGGCCAATACTTCAGTAGAAGTAAACAAACAGGTGGTAGGGTTAAAAAACGCCAACTACAGAAAAAGTTTAAATCAGTACAACGAAGGAATATTATCTACCGAAAATTTGTTAACAGCCTTTATGGATTTACTAAACGCCAAAAATAATTTGATTTTTGCGACTTCCGCATTAGATTATACAATGGCCAAAATACGAATTAATAATTCACTCAAATGAAAACTAAACATCTATCAATATTTATTTTTTCGGTTTCACTCATTTTTTCATGCGGCAAAAATAATAATGAAACAAAACCCGAAAGAAGAAGTATTACCGAAACCACTTTTGCATCGGGCACTCTTGAGCCGGAAGGTAAGTATAATTTAACAGCACAAACCGAGGGGTATATTCTTGAATTAAAATTTGACGATGGAGATTTAGTAAAAAGTGGACAGGTTTTGGTAATTGTGGAAAATAAGTCTAATAATATCTCGGCATCAACCTCGGAAAGTCTACTTAATTTATTAACGACCAACGCCGGTAAAGAAGGCCCTACCCTTAAACAGGCGCAACAAAACATACAAATTCTTCGCGAAAAAAACGTACAAGACTCTTTACTTTTTGCGCGATATCAGAAATTATCTCAAAGCAATAGTGTTTCAAAATTAGAACTAGAAAATGTAAAACTTGCATTCGAAACATCCAGAACGAATTTAAGTAATGCTAATCAAAATTATCGCTTACTCTCGCAACAAATAGAGCAGCAATTACTTCTTCAACAATCGCAACGCGATTTAAGCAGCGTTTCGAACGAGAATAACCAAATAAAAGCAGTTGTTGGCGGACGAATTTATAGAAAATTAAAAGAGCCTGGGGATTATGTGCGGAGAGGAGATGTGATTGCCATTATTGGAAATCCGGAGGAACTTTATGCAAAATTAAATATCGACGAAAGTAATATTCGGAAGGTGAAACCCGGACAGATAGCGACCATCCAATTAAACACAAATAAAGAAATAAATTACGAAGGCGAAGTGTCGGAGATTTTGCCAGCGTTTGATGACGCTTCTCAATCTTTTATTTGCAAAATAAAATTAAAAAGGCAGCCCGAATTAAAAATTGTAGGAACACAATTGCAGGCTAATATTATTGTTGGAACCAAGGCAAACGCACTTGTTATGCCAAGAAATTTTTTGGATTATGGAAACAGGGTAAAGGTAAAAGGAACAGATGAACCCATTTTGATTAAAACGGGTTTTGTATCAAACGAGTGGGTTGAAATTATAGAGGGCGTGAAAGAATCTGATATTCTCATCAATCAAAATCGGTAGAATGAAATACAAACACAATATTAGTTCGGAGATTTCAATTTCATATATCGTTACCAAAAAGAAATTAACGATGATAGCTGCTTTAGGGGTTACTATTGGTATTGCCATTTTTGTGTTTATGAATTCCATGATGAAGGGTTTTGATAGAACTTCAACCGATGCAGTTTTCAAGTCAGTTCCACACATACGTTTATTTAAAGACGACGAGACAAGCATACCGCTAAAAAAAAACTATTCAGAAAATGTTGAAACTGTTATTATTAACCCAAAGATAGTTCCGGACAATAACTTACTTGTAAATCCGAATGCCCTAATCAAATTGTTAGAAAAGCAGAATAATGTAACGATTGCGACGCCCCAAACAAACGTAAGCGTTTTTTATAACAACGGTAGATCACAAATAAGCGGAGTTTCAACGGGTGTAAATATTGTGGAAGCTGACAGGATGTTTAATATAAAATCCTATGTTGTGGAAGGAAATGCGAATGACTTAAAAAGTGTACAAAATGGAATTTTACTTGGAGTCGGTATTGCCAAAAAAATGAATGTCAAAACAGGCGATAATATTAGCATTACATCTTCCAAAGGAGTTCTGAAAATTATGAGAGTAGTTGGTCTTTTTAGAACCAATAATTCAATAACTGATAAATCCAAATCATATATTAACATAAGTCTTGCTCAGCAATTGCTTCAAAAGAATTCTAGTTACATAACAGACATTAACATAAATATTGAGGATTATGACAATGCTGTTTTGTATGCCAACCAATTTTCGAAATTAACGGGCTACAAAGCCGAAGATTGGAAGGCAGCAAACGAGACACTAATGGCGGCAGCTAAAATGCGTAAAATTATTATTACGGTAATTACTTTCGCTATTCTTTTGGTTGCAGGTTTCGGTATTTACAATATTCTAAATATGACCATTTCGCAAAAAATAAACGACATTGCTATTTTAAAGGCAATGGGTTTTAGGGGTGAAGATGTAATACGAATTTTTGTGCAACAAGCACTAATTATAGGCATAATTGGAATGGCAATGGGATTAACACTCGCTACAATTCTCGTAAATATTTTGTCACACGTGTATGTGGGTGGGGATATCGGCTTTTTTCCGATACGCTTTGAACCCATTCAGTATTTGCGTGGATTAATTTTTGGATTTCTCGTAACGTTTTTTGCAGGGTATATTCCCGCGCGCAAAGCGGCCAATGTGGACCCTGTTTCAATATTTAGGAAATGATGAATGTGAAAGTAGTTCTAGAAACTAAAAATGTCGGAAAATACTTCTATGATCCAGAAAAATTTAGAGTATTGAATGACATTTCTATCCAGGCTTATAAGGGAGAGTTTCTTACACTTGTTGGTAAATCCGGTTGTGGAAAATCAACCCTACTTTATTTGCTTTCTACAATGGATAGGGAGTATGAGGGGGATATTTGGATTGATGAAAAGCGTGTAACGGGCTTGAATCAAGATTCTTTGGCGGGAATACGTAACGAAAAGATAGGTTTTGTTTTTCAGTTTCATTATTTGTTACCCGAGTTTAGTTGTCTAAGAAACGTGATGATTCCTGCTTTAAAGTTAGGGAGCTATTCAAAAAAGGAAATTGAAGAAAGAGCATATCAGAAACTGGAAATTTTAGGTTTAAAAGATCAGGCACTAAAACCAGCCTCTAAACTCTCAGGTGGACAACAACAGCGTGTTGCGATAGCAAGAGCACTAATAAACGACCCGATAATTATTATGGGCGATGAACCTACAGGGAATTTAGATAGTAAAAACACGGAAATTGTTTTCGACATCTTTAAACAGTTAACCTCTCAACTCGGTCAAACTATTATCGCTGTTACCCACGACAACGATTTTGCCAAAGCCTCCGACCGAACCATTGAAATGATGGACGGAAAGATTATAAATTCTAATAAAAAGTGGGATTAAACCTCTTTCATGATTAAACTATAATTTTGTATTTTTACGAATAGTGCGTTTGAATGTATAGAATTGTTTGGTTTAATTTTTAAAAAATGAAAAAAGGAATATTTGCCTCTTTATTTTTGTTAGGCTTAAATGTAAAAGCCCAAACTCCTGTAAGAACCTGTGGTACGCCACTGTTACCGCAACAATTTGAAAGTTGGGTACAAAGCTTGTCTCCCATAAATTCAGGTAAATTGGGGGGTGGCAATATTCAGTCAGTCTTTAACATACCCGTAATTGTGCATGTAATTCATAATAATGAGGCTGTAAATAGTCTAGCTGCCACTAGTGGTAATAATTTAAATGCCGCACAAATCATTGACCAAATAAACATTTTGAATAAAGATTTTAATGGAAAAAACACAGATACTATATTAATTCCGGCTGTTTTCAAACCTTTGCTCGGTAAGTTTCAGGTTAATTTTTGTATGGCGGTTGTTAACCCAACGGGAGGGGTAATCGCCGAACCTGGAATTGATAGAATAAATCGTGTTGCAAAGGGCTGGTCGGCCCCGCCATATGCTGCCAATTATATGGATGCAACGATTAAACCAAACAGTATATGGGATCCTAATAAGTATCTTAATATTTGGGTTTGCCCCTTGTCTAACGGTTTGTTGGGTTACGCAACTTTTCCCAACCCCGGTGCTTCGGGCGTTCAGGGCTTAGCCGCACCTTATGGTACGGCAACTTCTGATGGCGTTGTTGCTCTAAATACTTCATTTGGTAGTATCGGCACGGCCCAGTTTGGTCAATATAATAAGGGAAGAACAGCTACGCATGAAATCGGGCATTGGATAGGTCTGCGTCACATATGGGGTGACGGCACCTGCGCCACAGACTACTGCAATGACACACCTCCCGCACAAAATGCAAATTATAATTGCCCTAATTTTCCTTATAAATTAGGTACTTGTGGTGGGAATACTACCGGTGAAATGACCATGAATTATATGGATTACACAGATGACGCCTGCATGTATATGTTTACTGCAGATCAAAAAAACAGAGCCCAACTGATACTAATTAATTCTCCCATTAGGGCAGCTCTTATTACATCTACAGTTTGTAACCTTCCCGCTGCCAGCACAGACATCGGTATTTCTTACATTCTGTCTCCAACTTATTCTCAGGTTATTAGCTGTCCTGCTGTTTTAAATCCAGTTATAAATTTAACCAACTTTGGCGCTATTACCTTAACAAGCGCCGTGATTGCTTATAATGTTAATGGAGTAAACACGCAAACCTTGAACTGGACAGGTAATATTGTTACAAATAGTTCTACCACCTTTGCGCTTCCGCAAATGACTGTTGCTGCATTGGGGTCACATGTTTATAGTGTTAATGTTTCTTCTCCAAATGGTGGCGCAGATGCGAACTTGGTTAACAATAACAATACACAGTTTTTTTCTATTTCAGGCCCAGTACTTTCTGTTACTTCAGCAACAACCTGTCCGGGTGTACCTGTAACAATAGGCGCATCTGGAACGACAAGCTATAGTTGGAGTACAGGTGCGAACACCGCAACAGTTTCCCTAAATCCTTTGCTTACTACTGTTTATACAGTAACAGGTTCGGCAGGCTCTTGCAGCGCAACTAAGACAGTAGCTATCACGGTTAAGGCATTGCCTACAATAACTGTTAATAACCAAAGTGGTTGTAAAAACACAACGGTGAATATTACTGCCTCCGGTGCAAATACCTATTCCTGGAGTACCGGGTCAACCAGCTCCGGCACTAGTCTTTATTTAACCGCTACTACTGTTTTGACGGTAACTGGATATAACAGCCCCTTGTGCTTTACCAACAAGACGGTTACTGTAACTGCTAATCCTTTACCAACAAGCACCTTAAGCGCTACTAACGTGAGTTGTGCTGTATGCACGAATGCTACCGTTTCAGCGGTTGCCTCAGGTGGCACGCCTCCATATACCTACATCTGGACGGCAGGCGGAGTAAATATCCCTCAATTGGACGATGTTGGTACGGGCTGTTATTCGGTAACTATTACAGATGCTTTAGGATGTAAATCCGTTGATTCGGTTTGCGTAATTTTCGACGTTGGTTTGAAAAAATTTATTAATAATCCAAACTTTGTAACCGTGTCTCCAAATCCTTCAGAGGGGTTATTTACTATTCGCAGCAAGGAATTAAGTTGTCTGAAGATTGAGATTACGGATGCATTGGGAAGATTAATCAAAGAAGTAAAAATCAACTCTGGTGCATATGAAATTAACCTAAGTGCAGAGGCCAAGGGAGTTTATTACTTAAAGGTAATCTCCGACGATAGGTTTATGGTTGTGAAACTTTTGAGGGAGTAGACTAAGATATGCCTATAGAATAGCTTTCCGGCTAATTAATCTATAGTCTATAAAAATTTTTCTACAGCTTTGGGTAAATATTCAAACTCTAATTGCTGAATTTTTTTAGACAGAGATTCCGGCGTGTCTTTAGTCTCAACTTTACATTTTGCCTGTAAAATAACTTTCCCTTTATCGTACTCCTCGTTTACAAAGTGAATGGTGATGCCACTTTCGCTTTCCCTGTTTTCAATTACCGCTTTGTGGACGTTTATTCCGTACATCCCCTTTCCGCCATATTTAGGCAGGAGCGCTGGAT